>JANMYZ010000431.1:0-2527 GCA_031382605.1 Planctomycetota bacterium
TCGGCGCTCCCAGGAAAATTCGACCGCGTCTGCGATTTCCGGAGTTTCGGGTGAAAGCCAATAAAGAACGGACATGAGCGTGGAAAAAGCGATGAATTGGCCTGGGACGTGAGGCAATAAAGGAAGCGGAGAAAAAGTAGCCACACAACCTTTTCAAGTAGTCGAACGAAGAAAAACGTATGCATATTTGCCTATTAAAACACCCTCCCTGCAAACGATGATTTCCACAGACGCGATTAACCCGCAGCCAATACCGAGATTGGCGATCCCAGGGGAAGACCGGTCGATAAACGGCCAGCGGGGATTCGCTTGGTACGCATATTCAGGTCATCGCCCACTCGGTGACAGCGGCGCGAATGGCAGCATGCAGGGTGCAATGCTGGCGCTTCGCTTTCCGTTGGGCAGCAGCAGCCACGGCAGCGGGTAGCCGAACCGCCGTGAGCACGCTGGTCCGGCTTTCCCCTTTGGCTGGGCGACCACGGCGCGGGTTGACGATGGCTTCGTGGGCAGGGTCGCCCGGAGCTGCGCCGGTAATTGCCGTGGCAGCTTTATTCAAAATAGCGTGGTATTCCAGCTCATCAGATGGGACCGGTGCAGACTTCATTCGTTTGGCGAGGCTTTTCAGTTTCATAGTTTGCCCTTTCGATGTTTGGTGCCGCCACGGTCGGCGGGATGGCACGTGATGACGTACACTTCGTCTGGTTCCGCAAATTGGATAACCGCCCGATAGCGGCGACCGTTCAGCGTTCCAAAACCGATGACGCGAATGCCATCAGTGGCTGGCTCAGCATCAAAGTCTGGTGCCAAGATCACCGCCTCTGCCAGGGCAGCGGTTACGCCATGCCGGGCGCAGTGTTCGAGGTTCCAGGTTTGCCAGACGAAGCGCATGGAAATATGTATAACATTATATTTTCACCGGTCTAGAGCCAAATCTAACATCACACCCAAGATCTGAAGCCAATAAAGGACACAAGCCAATAAAGGACACACGCTTATTGCTAATCAATATGCGTATGTCCTTCATCTGCCCTTCCGACGTCCTCGTTGGCTTGTGAGATCTTCAATCCAGCCGACGGGGACGTCGGCGCTCCCAGGAAAATTCGACCGCGTCTGCGATTTCCGGAGTTTCGGGAGGCCAGGTAGACGCCGAGCAGATTCGTCGGCACCATGCCCTTGAGTGTGCTCTTTCCTGAGCCATTCGGCCGGGCGAACATGCGCAGGCGGGGAATGCTCACGGGATGCGGACCCTCGTCCCCTGCTTCATCGGCATGGGAGCCGACGCGACCTTGATCCGTGTGCGCGTACCGTCGGCCGCGACCTCGTAGATACCGTCGTTAGAAATATCAAAGGACATGCGTAATTCTTTCGTCCAGTCTTGTCTCGCACGCCGGATCGTGAACGAAGATGGTCATGATGCCGCTGGTCGCGGCGCCGACAGCAGCCAGGGCCAGGCGACTTTCGACACCCCAGTCGTACCGCTGACCGGCAATCCTAGTTGTCGTCAGACACTGGAACCAAGCACGATACGATTGCCGACCAGGAGGTGCTGTCGTGCTCTGGTCGGCCTCAGCGAGACGCGTAATGCGCATGCTGAGACTTGCAGAACGTAGCGAGGCCTTCATATTCCCGACCCTGCCAAATTGGCAGGTTGTGCCCGCTTAGCTCAGTTGGTTAGAGCATTACCTTGACATGGTAGGGGTCGGGGGTTCGAGTCCCTCAGTGGGTACCATATTGGAATCGAAGACGCCGCAGTGGTTATAAAACCACTGCGGCTTTTTCTTGGGTGATTTCTGGACCGTTGCGTGGCGCCGCTCGACACCACCATGCCGCCCTCTCACGGAGAACTTGCCACATGTCGACCATTGAGCTGCAGCCGGTCAAGGGCACACGCGACTTTTATCCTGAAGATTTACGCGCTCGTACGTGGTTGTTTGCGCAATGGCGGGAAGTCGCGCGTCAATTTGGTTACGAAGAATACGACGTCTGCGTGTTGGAACACGTCGATCTCTACATTCGCAAAGCGGGTGACGAGATCACCTCGCAGCTCTACGAATTCAAAGACAAAGGTGATCGCCACGTGGCTTTGCGCCCAGAGATGACGCCGTCACTGGCGCGTTTAGTGTTGGCCAAAGGTTCGGCACTCGCGCTGCCGCTGCGCTGGTATTCGTTGCCGCAATGTTTCCGCTACGAACAGGCGCAAAAAGGTCGCAAGCGCGAGCACTACCAATGGAACATGGACATCATTGGCTTACCCGGCGTTGCTGGCGAAGCCGAGTTGATGGCGGCACAGGTTGCGTTTTTGAAGCGTACCGGACTCAATCTTGAGCCAGGAACGCCGGACATTGTCTGGCGCGTTTCCAATCGCCAAGTGATTCAATATTTCCTCGCCAGCCTTGGCATTCTTGACGAGCTTTTCGCCGCCGTCTGCGTGGTGATCGATAAGCGCGATAAAATCGGCAATCCCGCGACGGTGATTGAGCTGGGCAAACTTGGGATCGGCACCGAAGTCGCTGATAAAATCATCGAT
>JANMYZ010000433.1:0-10391 GCA_031382605.1 Planctomycetota bacterium
TGAATCGGTGCGCGGGTTGAATCGCAGTAATGGTAGCGCGGTTGACTATCGACAGATGTTCCGCCCTGGTCGCAAAGGCGATGATCGCCGCTTTTATTTTACCTCTTTTTCGCCGTCAGCAGTGATGGCGGGTAACGATCACACGATTGGTTTGGTCGATGATCCAGACGCTGAAATCGGCACCACGCCGGATGTGATTTCGGTATCGCTAACCTGCACGAATCGCCAGCTGCCCACGCGACTTGGTCCTGGCGATGTTTCGCAAGCAACGCCGCAATCACCGGCTTTCGCGACTTTTAAGAATATTACTCGTCCAACGCCATCGTATCCGCCGCCCCCTCCTGGGGAGCAATATTGGCGATTGATTGCGCATTTCAGCCTGGGCCATACGGCGTTGAGCACGGCGCAATCGCTGCGTGAGATCATTGGACTCTACGATTTTCCAGCGTTGGTTGATCGGCAATTGGAGCGTTCGCGTGCACGTTTGTTGGAGGGCATCGAAGGCGTTGAGGCCATCCCGGCGACCCGTCTGTATCGTGGCGCGCCAGTGCGTGGGTTGTCGGTGCGCGTGCGTATGGGCGAAGAGCAAGTCGGTGGTGAAGGTGAAATGTACTTGCTGGGATCGGTGCTCAATGAGTTGTTCGCCAATTGCGTGTCGCTGAATTCGTATAGTCGTATGGAAGTTGTCGGTACCCGTTTCTCGGAGGTTTTCGCATGGCCAGCACGCATCGGCCGGCGCGCGATCCTCTGATCGATCGCTTGCTCTCCGCGCCGGCGGAGGCTGATTTTCATCGTGCCGTGCACCTGCTGCAGGCATCCGTCGTGGACAGCGTCCAGGTCGGAAAGTTGGGACCGGCAGAGCGCGAAGCGGTGCGTTTCCGTCCGGTGTTGAGCTTGGCTTTCCCGGCGGCGACGGTCGCTGACATAACCGAAAAAGACAAACGTTTTCAGATCGAAGGAACCTTCATCGGGCTTTACGGAATTTCTAGTCCGTTACCGGCTTACTTCACTGAAAATTTATTGCATGGCGAAGATCCCACCGTCGAACGTGCTTTTTACGACATCTTTCATCACCGACTGTATTCGTTGTTCCATCGCTGTTGGGAACGGATGCACATTGAACTTGGTTATCGTGGCGATGGTAGCGACGCGGCCTCGCGTCGCTTGATGGGGTTTGCTGGTTTACGTTATGAAAATTTGCAAGGCGATCGCATCACCACTCCTGGACGACTGATGTCGCTCGCGGGCGCGCTTTCCGGTCAGACGCGCTCGGTCACGCAAATTGAATCGGCTTTACAGTCATGGTTCCCAACCGTGCCGATAGAAATTGAGTCCTGCGTCGGCACCTGGGTTGCCGTCCCACCAGACCAGCAGAATCGTCTAGGAGCCGGTAATTGTTCGCTCGGCGTTGACTGCTCATTGAGCGATCAGGTGTTTGATCGCGCGTCAACCTTCGGCATCGCTATTGGGCCAGTTCCGCTGGAAACCTATTTGCGATTTTTGCCTTCTGGCGATTTGATGACGGAATTGCGTGAGGTCGTCGACCTGCTCAATTCAGATTCGCTCGATTATCGCGTTGAACTCCGCATCAAACAAAGCGATGCGCCGCGTTTGGTGCTTGAAGGTTTGTTCTCTTCGGACCAGACCAGACTCGGTTGGTCTTCTTGGTTAGGCGAACCGCCGACGCATCCTGATCCTGTTCACTTCCTCATTACGACGTGGGTCCATCATGGCTGATATCGATCTCAAAATCTTACTCGCTCGTCTCAATCGCATCTGCACCAAGGCGCTGGAAGCAGCCGCTGGCTGGTGTGTGTCGCGGGGGAATTACGAAATCACCGTTGAGCACTTGCTGCACGAATTGTTACAAGCCCAGGGCAGCGATGTGCCGCTGATCATTGCGCATTTCGATATTGATAATACCCGACTCAAGCGCGGCTTGCTTGAAGTGCTGGAAGATCAACGAACGGGAAATACCGGTCGTCCGGTGTTCTCCCCGATTCTGCTGGAGTGGTTCCAGCAGAGCTGGTTGCTGGCGTCGCTCGATCACGGCTTGGCTGAGATTCGCTCGGGCGTCTTGTTACGTGGCTTGCTGGGAAACCTCGCACGTTTTGGCAATGGCGATTACCTTGAGCTGCTGGGAAAAATTTCACGCAGTGATTTGAAGAAAGATTTTACGGAGGTCTGCTCACGCAGTGAAGAAGCCGCCACCGCCAGCGCGACCCGCGCTAGCCCTGATGCGGCGACTGGTAAACCGGGCGCGGCAAGTGCGCCGAAAGCTGACGGAAATCTTGGCAAGTACACCATCGACTTTACCGCCTTGGCGCGTGATGGAAAAATCGATCCGGTGTTTGGACGTGATTTGGAGATCCGTCAATTCATCGATGTCTTGGCACGCCGACGGAAGAATAATCCGATTGCCGTCGGCGAGGCCGGCGTCGGTAAAACCGCCGTGGTCGAAGGCTTGGCGATGCGCGTGGTTGAGGGCGATGTGCCCGACGTGCTCAAAAATGTGAAAATCGTCGGCCTTGATATTGGTTTGCTGCAAGCTGGAGCGAGCGTGAAAGGTGAATTCGAGAGCCGCCTCAAAGGCGTCATCGAAGAGATCAAGTCCTCACCGACGCCAATTATTCTTTTCATCGATGAGGCGCATACCTTGATCGGTGCTGGTGGTCAGGCTGGTACTGGCGACGCTGCTAATTTGCTGAAGCCCGCGTTGGCGCGCGGCGAACTGCGTACTATTGCCGCCACCACGTGGTCGGAATACAAAAAATATATTGAGAAAGATCCTGCACTCGCACGTCGCTTTCAGTTGGTCAAGCTCGACGAGCCTTCGGCAGAAGTTGCCGCTGGCATGTTGCGTGGGGTGAAGTCGCGCTTCGAAGCCGCGCATGGTGTGATCATTCGCGATGATGCCGTAGTCGCTGCCGCTGAACTCGGCAGTCGCTACATCAATGGTCGCCAACACCCGGATAAAGGCGTCGATTTGATCGATACCGCAGCCGCGCGCGTGAAAATAGCGCTCGCCACCAAGCCTGGTGCGCTGGAGGCGATTGAGCGCCGCCAGCAGGCCCTTGAGCGCGAGCTGAGCGCCTTGCAGCGTGATCGCACGCAGGGCGTTGGCGGTCTCGACGAGCGCATCGTTGCCATCGATAAAGGATTGGTCGACGCGGCCGCTGAACGCGAAGTGCTCAGTGCACGTTGGCTAAAAGAAAAGGCCGCCGCCGAAGCGGTGTTGGCCGTGCGCGCGAAGTTATTTCCTGCTGAGCCGAAAGATCCCAAAGCAGCTAAGCCAGCGAAGCCAAGTCCTGCTGAGGAAATCAAGTTGCGTGCTGAATTGGCCACGGTCGCTGCGGCGCTCGCGGCTCTGCAAGGTAAAGATCCGTTGGTCCCGATCGAGGTGACACCTGACGTGATCGCACGGGTGATCTCGGACTGGACCGGCATTCCGCTCGGAAAAATGGTCTCTGATCAGGCCGCCGCCCTGCTCGACATGGAACGCGTTCTTGGTGAACGCATCAAGGGCCAGGACCACGCGCTGTCCATCCTTGCCACCACCATCCGTGCCTCGAAAGCCGGACTGAAAGCGCCCGAGCAGCCGATGGGCGTGTTCTTGCTGGTTGGTCCGTCAGGCGTGGGAAAAACCGAAACCGCGCTCGGCATTGCGGATTTGATGTTCGGTGGCGAGCGTTTCATGACCACGATTAACATGTCCGAATTTATGGAAAAGCATTCGGTGTCGCGTTTGATCGGCTCGCCCCCAGGCTACGTCGGCTATGGTGAAGGTGGCATGCTGACCGAGGCGGTGCGCCAGCGTCCTTATTCTGTGGTGTTGCTCGATGAGTGCGAAAAAGCCGATCCGGAAGTGATGAATCTGTTCTACCAAGTGTTCGATAAGGGACAGCTTAACGACGGCGAAGGCCGCGCGGTCGACTTCAAGGACACCGTGGTGCTGATGACGTCAAATCTTGCCACTGACCTAATCACCGAAGCCACTCGCGACGGCAAGCGCCCAAGCATGGACGAACTCGTCGCGCACATTCGCCCGGCGCTCAGCCGTCATCTGAAACCAGCTTTGCTCGCGCGCATGACGATTGTGCCGTATTACGCCATCCCGCTCAGCGCCATGGCTGGCATCGTCGAACTCAAGCTCGGCCGCCTGCGCAAGCGTCTCAAGGAATCGCACAAGATGGATCTGGTGGTGGCGCCTGCAGTGATCACCGCCATCGCCGGTCGCTGCACCGAGGTCGAGACCGGCGCACGCAATATCGACCATATTCTGGCCGGAACGCTGCTGCCGCAGATCTCAACCGCCCTGCTGTCGCGCATGGCGGCCGGTACGCCGCCGAAAGCGTTGGCGCTGGGCGTGGGTGCTGACGGAGCATTCACTTTGTCATTCACTGAAGGCTGAATCCAATCCGCGGATTCTGAGTGATGCCTAGCGATGCCTAAGTTGAGTTTTTTTTCGAATGTTCCCGTCACCACCGATAGGACCACACCATGTCGAGTAATCAGATCGTGATGAGCTTTCACAGCGACGCCGTGAAGGATGACACGTTGTTGGTCGCCGCTGCCGAAGGCGTCGAGGCGCTGGCGCAACCCTTTCGCTTTGACCTGGATCTGGTGTCGGCTGACCCTGGGCTTGATCTGTCGGCGATATTGCGCGTCAACGCGCGGATATCACTGAATCGCACCATGGATTTGGGCGACGGACGCAGTGGCGATATCGCTTATGACTATCACGGTGTACTGACGAGCATTCATCAAGTCAGCCGCGTTGGAAATAGCAGCTATCGGTACCGAGCGGTACTTCGTCCGCGCTGGTGGAAATTGGCGCAGACTCGACGCAGCCGCATCTTTACCAATAAGAGTGTTCCTCAGTTATTGAAGGTCGTGCTTGATGAGGCGGGAATTGAGTTCGAGGAAAAATTCTCGGACATGAAAGTTTACCCAATTAATCCGTACATGGTGCAGTACGAAGAGACCGATCTCGACTTCATTTCTCGCTGGATGGAGCATGTTGGGATCAGTTACTATTATGATTCTGCTGGCGATCTCGGAACCATGGTCTTGATCGATAACGCACACGGGTACACGTCGATCAATCAAAATGACCCCAGCATTTCATTTGACGATCAAGCCGTGCCTGGAGTTTGGTCTTCCGGACACCATCAACGAATTCGCACGTTTGAAGTGGAAGAAATTTGCGTCCCGAAGCTGGTGCAACTCAAAGAGTACAATTATGAATCACCGGCGAATGAATTGAGATATGAAATCGTTGTCGACCCCGAGGGATCGGGGACGTGGTATGAATACAACAGCAACTATCGCACCGAGAGCGAAGCGAAATTTCTTTTAGAGGTTCGCCGGGGCTATTGGCTCGGACTACAGAAACGCCTACGAGGAGTAACTGATCACCGCAGTTTTCAGGCGGGGCGCACGTTCACACTCAAGGGACACTATAATCCACAGGTGAATGATGAAAGTTTCGCCTTGGTTGAAACGCGTCATCATGTGTCCCAGGTGAACGGCAATGACGCTGGGATGACGGGTGCCTATACGTGTGATTTTATGGCGATACCTGCTGCTCTGGTCTTCCGTCCGGAGCGCGTTACCGAGTGGCCATCTATCCATGGCGTGGTCCATGCGCGCACTGCTGGTGGCGCACTTGATTTCGCTGAAATTGACGGGATGGGACGCTATAAAATTGATGTCGATTACGACACCAACGATCAGACGATTGGCAAAGTACGTATGGCTCAGCCGTCGGTTGGCGAAGACGCGGGCGTACACTTCCCGTTACGTAACAACACTGAAGTATTAATCGGACACATCGACGGCGACCCCGACAAGCCAGTCATTCTTGGCGCGGTGCACGATGCTTCCAAGCCGAACGTCGTGAATCAAACCAATGACCCACTGGGAACCATCAGTCGAGTCAAGAGTCAGGGCGGAAATGTTATGGAAATGCAGGACGATGGTCCGCATAAATCGCTGGTCTTGGCAAATGGAAATTTGAACACCATCCAAATGTTTGGGCGAGCAAATTATCAACACTCCACCGAAGGTTCGTCGTCACAAAATGCAGACTCACCGAAGCGTGCGATGGGCCGAGTAGGAAGCAGCGGTACTGCGGCCGTAAGTAAGCGACCAGCGCCGAACGCTGAATCAAAGTCGTCGAATAACGAAATGTCTTCGGCTCAATTTCCAGATCCGCCAGCAACAGAGGCGAGCTATGCCATATCGCCGTCGCTGTTGGTAGATCCCGGTGATACCATTGATTTACATGTCTATAATCCCCAGCCGGACTATGTTTATGTTTGGTTCATAAAGCGCATGACCACAGCAGATGAAGATACTTTCATCTATGAAGCACCAACGCGAGGTGTGAATGCCGTGCTCGACCCAATAGGCATCACTCGGCTTTCACTCGACCACGACTTGGTGCCAATGACTGAGGCAGAAAAGGATACGCTGCATGTCTATGGGGCGCTATCCTGCACGATAGCAAGCAATGGCAGGGCAGCTACTCGTCCTGCCGATTCTGTTTTTCCTTTTACGATTCCCCCCAATTCCGAAAATTGGTCATGGGAAATATCGTGTATTCCATACAAGGCGGCATCAAGAGTCGGTATGTGGGTGCGCGATCTCGATAAGCGACAATTTCTTACCACGGTAGAGTGTAATCAAACCTCAGATCATCCGCTGGTTCAGCAGTTTTTTGAACAGCTCAAGCTCATGGGTGGCAATGCACAACCCCAGAATGACCCCAGGAAGATTAAACGCTTCGACATGGTCGACCCGGCTACTGGCAACCGTATCGATAAGGCAATCGTCAGTCGAGAGTTCAAAGATTTCGCACGGTCAGTTTCGCGGACCAGTGGGGATCTATCAGAACTGAGCGAAATCAAAAAGATTTACGACCTCCCTGGTGTTCCACAGGACAATAGAAAACTTGGAGACATGGTGCAGACGCGTCGAAGCGACATTACGCCTTCCGGAATGGCAGCGCTGAACACGGCGATAACCAATGCGTTTGCTGGCCGTGCGAATGGTCAGCTATCTCAGAATTTCGATCCGGCTTTGTTGAATCCTAAGATTCCCGGATTGAGCAATGACCCAGTCGAGGAAGTCGACCGAGCGTTTGCCAATTACGAGGCCAGCTACGGCGGTGCACAGACGATATCCATTGGTAGAAACATAGAATTATCGTACGGAGATTCGTGGGAGAAAAAGTACGGGAATAGCTATGCTTGGAGCAGAGGGGAATCGTTTGAGGTCAATTTAGGTGGTAGTAGCTTCAGTTACCACCTTGCACCGCATGACGAAGTCAGTTGGGCCAAGGGTACGGTGCGCGAATATAGTTTTGGTGACATCAAAGAAAGTTACTCATACATCGATACCGAAACAAGTTATTCCAAGGTTAAAACAAAGACCACAGAGGTGTCAGAAAAGGAAGAGTCGGAGAGCACAGAAACGGTTTATAAGGTAGCGAAATCCACTTCAAATATTGGACGGAAAGAAGAATTCGAGGCTGTCGGCGCGTCCGTGAACTTGTCGTGTGGCGGGGCGCAGTTTGAAATGAGCTTGAATGGACCGAAAGTATCGATCGAAGGCGCGCTCAGCTTAGCGGTCGATCTGTCGGCGAAGATTGAGATGAGCTTGGCTGCGGTGATCGAGATTTCTGCTGGGGTTAAGCTAGAGATTGGTGGGGCTTCAACCTTTAATCTTGAATCGCTTAAAATGAAAATGACGGTTTCTGATATGGAGACCGCAGCAATGGCGACCAAACTCACCGCGTTGAAAGCTGAAACCCTTGCCGCTGCCAAGACCGACGTGGCGGCCTACATGCATGACGGCTTGGTCGGGATGAAAGGTGGTGGTGCCGGGCTTGAGAAACTGGCAGTCAAGATGGCCACTGGGTTTAATATTCAGCTTTGATAATCCTGTTCGCTTAGCTTTGCCCATCGCACATTTACCACATGGTGTCGACTTGCAGATCATTACTTTCTATACACTGACTCTTCATCCGAACCGCAGGCGCCCGTGAGCGATCTTGCTGTTCCAGTGGTGCCGCAGTGCCGATTCTGCAATGAGACTCCGTATTTGGTCGCGCCGATGGTAACTCAGGGCCTGACTCCTGGCTTCACCCTCACGATGGTGGTCAAAGCTAGTTATCGCTTGGTTCCCGGTCAGCCATTGGCTCCGTTGCCGACTCAGATCCCTTTCCGTGGTGATGAATGGATTGGTGATGATTTTCAGGGTGCACTCCACCACGGAACCGACATGGTCGCTTGGAAACCGCAGACTGACCTGGTGCTTCGTGCGGTTTGTCATCCCCCGGCGGGTGAGCCAGTGACCGCTTGTGAAGCCGGTTTTGCTGTCGGTGATTGGCACAAGGTGGTGCGTGTGGTGGGTGATCGGACTTGGAAAGTGGGGTTATTTGGACGAACTCCTGGCGAACCGCATCCATTCACGTCCATGCCACTCGACTGGGAACACGCGTATGGGGGCCCTGGTTATGAGGACAATCCAGCGGGAAAAGGTTATCGCGCTGACTTGCTACCGAACGTCGAGAATCCTGCAGCTCCGCTGCGTTCTTATGGTGAGCGGATTCAACCGGTTGGATTCCTGCCCTGCAATCGGATGTGGAAGCAGCGCATGAAGAAGATGGGGACGGCGGATGGGACGTACCTGAAGAAGCGCTTTCCTTTGCCACCTGAAGATTTCGATTGGACCTATTTCAACGAAGCCCCGAATGATCAGCAATTGAAGCATCCGCTGCGTGGTGACGAGGAGCTGCGTTTTCAGAATGTCCATCCAGCGGCTGCTACTTGGTCGGTGCGCTTGCCAGGAAATTGCATTCGCTGTTTCATCGCTGACACGGATGAGAAGGGCTCAGCGCGGGTGCGCGAATTGGAGATGCGCTGCGATACGCTGTTCGCCAATGTTGAGGAAGGATATCTGCACTTATTGTGGCGCGGATTTCTGCCAATTCGTAGCGAGAATCGCGCCGAGGTCACCACCGTCTATGTGGTGGAGGAGCCAATCGCCGGGGTGAACAAGTCGTCTGCCGAGCATGCTGAGGACCTGCGCACTGCGAAGGATCAGGGCCAGAAACTTGAGGCCGAGGTAAAATCTAAATTCGCTGAGGTCACCAGTAAAGTTGCCGGGGTTCTCAAGCGTTATGGCTTGGCCATGCCGGTCATGCAAACCGGCGGCAAGCCCGGTCCTTCGTCAGAACAATTGGCATCCTACCCGTTTAATCCGAATGGGCCGCTGCCTGCCGAGCTAGCGCACATGCAACCCCAGCTCGACGAAGCTGCCCGTTTGCGAACGGAGGCGATGGATCAACTCCGTCCGTTGGGCAAGGCACATGGTGTTGGCATTGACGCGGCTCCTGAATCACCTCCCACGGACCTCATGGCTCAGTTTCAGAAAGCCTTGGAGGAGCAGGTTGCCCTGCTGAAGGCGAACGGGCAACCAGTGCCCGACGCGGTTGCTCAGCAGTTGGCTGAGGTCAGTCGTCCAGGAGGCGATCCATTCGGTATCGCAAAAGTAGCTGCAGCATTCAAGAGTGCGGGGATGGATCTCAGTCTGCAGAGCAATCCTCTGGTCGCTGCGGTTGGGCAAGGAGGCACCGCTGGGCTGCTTTCCGCTGCTGCTGCCATCCCCTCAGCGTCACCGAACATGCCAGTTCCTGGGGCGACGAAGGCACTTGCCATTCCGGAGTTACCTAAGCAAGCATCAGTGGCTGGTAAGGCCGCAGACCACTCGGAATTCACGGTCGCCACGGGGCCAGTCCTCCCTCCTGTTTCCCCGCGTCCAGCGGGTGCAAAAAATAAAGAGGAAATGCATGCATTTATCATCAGTGGTGGAAAATGCGCGGGGAAAAATTTGTATGGAGCCGACTTCACTGGTCTGGATCTCAGCGGGCATGATTTCACCGGAGCGATTCTGTCGCATGCTTGTTTCCGTGGAGCCCGACTAAGGGGGGCGACCTTCGCTAATTGCCTTTTGCGTGAAGCTGATCTCGTCGACGCCGATCTCACTGGAGCCAAGCTCCGATTCAGCGATTACCAGCAGGCCGATTTTTCGTACGCGCACCTGCGGGAGGCGGACCTCAGTGAAGTGGCTTTCGTCGAGACCCGCTTCCATGGTGCCGATCTCACAGCAGCCACGCTCCACAAGGTCATGGCAACTGGTTCGGATTTCACCGCCGCCGATTTTCGGCTGGTTGCGGTGACCGGCGGTGGAGTCTGGCATGAGACGAGACTCGATCGTGCGCTTGGCGGGGGAAGTAATTGGGATCAAATCCTGTTTTCTGCCTGCAGTCTGGTGGATGCCGACTTCAGCCATGCGACGATCACGGATACCGTATTGATGACCTG
>JANMYZ010000475.1:0-3665 GCA_031382605.1 Planctomycetota bacterium
TTCGTTTCTTGCGCAGCCCACGCCAAATGGCGCCACAGTTCGGCGTCGGTGGGTTCTTTCGCCAACAGCGCTAATACGGCTTGGCGGGTGTCTTCGGCTCGTCCGGCATGCATCAGCACGGCGAGTTCGATGCGTCGTAGAGCCGCGTCGTCAGGAAAGCGCAAAATACCGTGTTGTGCTGCCAGGCTAGCGAGTCGCCAGTCTTTGGCCTGCAACGCGGCATGCGCAAGAAAAGTCACTTCGCTGCGCTCACTCAAAGTCGGATCGACTCCGGCGGCTGCTTCACGGCTTGCCACCAGCCAATCGTCACGAGCAGCAGCGCATTGCGCCAAACCAAGGTGCGCTTGGCGAACCGTGGGATCGAGCTTCAACGTTTCAGCATACGCTTTTTCGGCCGCGTCACGATGCAGGCTGGTTTCTTGCGGATTCAGCGCGGCGCTCGCCAAGCGCCAATGCGTTTGCGCTAACGTCAGTTGAATCAGCGGATGTTTGTCACCTTTGTAGTCGCTGATGCGTTTGAGCGCGTCCGTCGGTTGATCATTCGCCAGTTCGTTCAGCAGCTTGGCGACCTCAGCGGTGACCTCGCGTTTGGATTCGGCGCTGAAAATAATTCCACCGCTGAAAAAAAGCAGGGCACAAAAAAGAATGCGGCATGCAGCGAGGTGAGTCATTTCAAGGTCCAATCGATGATTAAATCTTTCGCCGAAGCGACTGGCTTTCCGTCGACCAGTGCCGGGTGAAAGCGTAGGCTGCGAGCTAACTCACGAGTCGCTTGTTCGAACACGCCAGCGGGTGTGCATTCGAAAATCGCAACCGAAAGTACCGAGCCGTCTTCAATGATGGTCAAGCGAACCCGGCACTGTCCGGCGATTCCCCGCAAACGCGCAGCGCGCGGATAAAAGCGCTCTAAATCGAAGGTCGATTGCAATTGCGCGGATTGATCAGGCTTTCCAGGTCCGGGCCACAGCGTTGCCGTGTCGGTGCTGGCGCTCGGCTTCGCGGCGCTGAATGCGGGAATGTTGAGCGGCAGATCGAGCGACACCGCGAGCTTCGGCATGTCAGGCAGCGTGAGCGCCATCGGAGTTGATTCGCTGGGCAATTCGAGCGCAGGCAAGGCGAGGACGGGTTGCGCTTGGATTTCCTCAGTTGGCTGTTCGAGCGTTTCCGGCGGCGGCAGCGGCGGCGTTTCTGGTTCGACTTGGCGCAGCGTACGAACGGTCAGCGGCGCTGCGGGCAAAGGTTGGTGCAGGTTGCTGATTTGCGATAGCACCACGATGAGCGCAAGATTAGTCAGCACCGCAATGGCGACGGCGATCCACCACGCCGTCAATGGACGGCGGCGCTGAAACGTGCGCGTGCGTGGTAAGAGGTTAGTGGTCATCGGTGCTCTTATTTATTCTTTCGTCGCAGCAACATCGACCTGGGTCGCGCCGGCGGCGCTGCACGCATCCATCACGCGTAGTAATAAACCCGTGGGAACTTCGCGGTCAGGAATGACCAGGACTTTCGTGGTGTTGCCCGACGCTAATGCGGCGGCAACCACGTCGCGCACTTGGGCAAGGTCAACGACCTGCGCGCCAACTTGGATGGCACCCGATTTCACAATGGCGACGGGGACGAAACCGCTGGTAGTGGCGGTGGCTTGCGTGCTGGCGGGCCGTTGAATTGACACCGCAGTTTCTTGGATGAACGACGTGCTGATGACATAAAAAATCAGCAGAAAGAACACCACGTCGATCAGTGGAATGACGTTGAGATCAACCGGCTGATGACTCTGACGGCGGCGGCGCAGAAATTTCATGGCCGTGCTTCCAGGTTTGACTGCACAACGAAATCGGCAGTACCGCTCGTGTTTTCAGTCAGCGCATCGCGCACCACGATTTCGCGGTGCTGCGCCAGTTGCGCCACGCGTCGGCCAAGCGCCCATTCCCACGCCACCGCAGGAATGGCCAAAGCCATGCCGTACTGCGTCGCGGTCAGCGCCAAACCGATACCAGCGCTAGCGCTGTGCGCGACCACGCCGGGTTTCATCCCAGCAGCACCGAGTTGGCCAAAGGTGTCGACCATGCCAGTGACGGTGCCGAGCAGGCCGAGCAACGGCAGGCAGGCGGTCAGCGCGCGAATGACAGTGAATCCGCGTGATAACTCCAATTCCTCAGCCAGTGCGACGTAACGTCCAGCCCAGGTGCGCCAATGACCATCGCGTTCGCCTGCATGTCCGGCGCGCAGCAAGGAAAGTAATTCATCGCGCCGTTGTTGACGACGCACGCTCCACAACACCACGCTGCGCTCAGCTAGCAACGTGTATAAGACCACCGCGATGGTGAACATGATTGGCATCAATAGGTCGCCGCCTTTCCACCACTGGAGGGCTTGGTCGAGCAGGTTCATTTCCCTTGTCCTTTGTCCGATGTCCGATGTCTGATGTCATCTGGCACGTCGCCGTGTTCGGTTAGGCCGAGCATGCCACAGGCGGCTTCTTCTAAGATTTGCGCGCGACGGTCGGAGAGACGGGCTAGCCAGGCGTGTAACAGCAATAAGGGAATGGCGACGAGCATGCCGGCCTGGGTGCAGATCAGGGCTTCGCTGATGCCGCCGGAGAGTGATTTGGCATTGCCGGAGCCTTGCGCGGAAATCACCGCGAACATGTCGATCATACCAGTCACGGTGCCGAGGAGGCCGAGCAGCGGCGCTACGCCGGCGAGCACGGCGATCGCTGGCAAACCGCGCGTGAGTTGGCCGGTTTCCGACAACAGCGCTTGCTCAACGACGGCCTCACGTGCTTCGCGTGGACGACCGAGTGCGCTGAGCCCAGCGGCTAAAACGCGATCGAGTGGCGAGTGTCCGTTGCTGACCGCAGCGGTTGCGGCGGCGTGGTCGCCGCGTGCGAGATGCCCAGCGATTTCAACTAAACGGCGGGGATCGACGCGCCGCTTGATCAGTGCAATCAGACGTTCGAGCGCGATCAGCATGCCCAGCAGAAAAACGCCGATAATTGGCCAAATGAAAAAGCGCCCGGCTTTAATCCACTCGCCGATGGTGCGATGAACTTCTCCAGGCTGCTGCGCGGCGGTGCCGGTCACATCCAACGGGATAACTTTAGTTGCGGTTAATTGCTGCGCTATTTGCGGCGTTAATAGCGGCCCCGTGACTAACCAGGAACTGCCATCGCTGGCACGCTCAAGCAAACCGCGTGTGACATCATCGGTACCCAGCGCAATCGCGCGGGCTTCGCCCAGACGTAGGACCTGAGCGGTGACGTGTTGACCATTGCGAGCGATGATCGGTTCGTCGCGCAACGTCATGGCCAGTCGTTTCGGCAGTGCGGCCAGGCGTTGATTGATGGCGCTCAACGCAGTGTTAAGTTGCTCGCTGGTTGGTTTATTCGCGAGGTCATGTTGAGCAACGCTGGTCAAACGCGCGGCGATCACCACGCGATCGAGCAACGATTTAATCTGCGCATTTTCGCGTTGCTGTTCTTTCGTACGCACGGCCAGGGCATCATTGGCCGCTTGCGCATCCTGCGTGGCCTTCGTTAAGCGCTCGCGCGTCGCGTTGGTGTCGGACAGCGTTGCCTGAAATTCTTTGAGCAACGCCTCGTTTTCGTCAGCGATACGCCGACGTGCTTTTTCGAGTTGGGTTTGCGCTTGGTCACGCGCCGTCAG
>JANMYZ010000501.1:0-2021 GCA_031382605.1 Planctomycetota bacterium
CGCTGGCGTCATTGAAATCGCCCAAGAATCGCTGATGCGCCATCGCGTGGCGTTCTCGCCATTGGTCGACAGCAATCGCGATCTTGAACGTGGCGGCTTCTACCACTGGCGTCGCGATGGTGAATTCCATCTGATGAATCCCGAGGTCATCGCGCTGCTGCAACATTCCGTGCGTGCGAACGATCGGGCAACGTTCCGGCGCTATACCAAATTGGTCGACCATCAGGCGGCCAATTTGTGCACCTTACGCGGGCTATTTAAATTCACTGCGACCACGGCGATTCCACTCGACCAAGTCGAACCCGTCGAAGCGATTTTCAAACGCTTCTGTACTGGCGCCATGTCGCTCGGTTCGATCTCTACCGAAGCGCACGAAACCATGGCCATCGCCATGAATCGCATCGGCGGACGTTCCAACACCGGTGAAGGCGGCGAAGATTCACGTCGTTTCACCGCTGATGCGAATGGCGATCTGCGGCGTTCGGCAATCAAACAAGTGGCGTCAGGACGCTTTGGCGTCACCGCGCACTATTTGGTAAACGCCAGTGAAATTCAGATCAAAATGGCACAAGGCGCCAAGCCCGGCGAAGGCGGTCAGCTTCCTGGTCACAAAGTTAGCGAATACATCGGCTGGCTGCGCAACAGCGTGCCAGGCGTGACGCTGATCAGTCCGCCACCGCACCACGATATTTATTCGATCGAAGATCTCGCGCAGTTGATTTACGACCTGAAGAACGCCAATCCTGCGGCGAACGTTTCGGTCAAGTTGGTCAGCGAGGTCGGCGTCGGCACCGTCGCTGCTGGTGTTGCTAAGGCGCACGCGGATTTGGTGACCATCTCTGGCTGCGAAGGCGGCACCGGCGCAAGCCCGGTTTCGTCGATCAAACATGCTGGCGTCCCATGGGAACTCGGCGTTGCCGAAACCCATCAAACGCTGGTGCTGAATGATCTGCGCGGTCGCATCAAAATTCAAACCGACGGACTGCTGCGCACCGGCCGCGACGTGGTCATCGCGGCGATTCTTGGCGCTGAAGAATTTGGTTTTGCCACCGTCGCGTTGGTCACCGCTGGGTGCATTATGATGCGCAAGTGCCACCTCGACACCTGCCCGGTTGGCGTTGCCACGCAGAACGAAGCCCTGCGTAAAAAATACAACGGCAAGCCCGAGCACGTGGTCAACTTCTTCGCCTTCCTTGCCGAAGAAGTCCGCGAATTGATGGCGCAATTGGGCGTGAAATCGCTCGATGAATTAGTCGGCCGCACCGAACTCATCGAAATGAATGAAGCGATCAAACACTGGAAATCGAAGGGCCTCGATTATTCCAAGATGCTGGCCAAGCCAAAAGTTGGGCCAGAAGTCGCCACTCGTTGTATTGCCAAACAAGATCACGGCATCGACAAGGTCATCGACCGTACCCTGATTGAGCTGGCCAAACCAGCGTTGGAGACCAAGCAGAAGGTTTCCATTAACATGACGATTCGCAATTCGAACCGCACAGCGTGCACCATGCTGTCGGGCGAAATTGCCAAACGACATGGCAAAGAAGGTCTGCCCCCAGGCACCATCGACATCACCTTCACCGGAGTTTCCGGTCAGAGTTTTGGCGCCTTCCTGACCGAAGGCATCAATCTTAAGCTGATCGGTGATGGCAACGACTATGTCGGCAAAGGCATGTCGGGCGGACGCATCGTCATCCATCCCGACAGCAAAGCGACCTACGCCTGGAATGATAATTCCATCGTCGGCAACACCGTGATCTACGGTGCCACCGGCGGCGAAATTTTCCTTGCAGGTATGGCTGGCGAACGTTTCGGCGTGCGCAATTCCGGCTGCAAAGCGGTAGTCGAAGGCGTGGGCGACCACGGCTGCGAATACATGACGGGTGGTGTGGTGGTGGTGCTGGGCAAAACCGGACGCAATTTCGGCGCAGGCATGTCCGGCGGCTTCGCCTACATCCTTGACGAAGACCGCAAATTCAATCGCCGCTGTAATCAAGGCATGGTCGATCTGGAGCAAATCG
>JANMYZ010000552.1:0-1896 GCA_031382605.1 Planctomycetota bacterium
GAACGCGCCAATGCCGAGGCCCAGGCTAGCCCACAACTGCAGCGAGAACACTCCGCCACTGTAGCCCGTCGTCAGGATTTCTTGGATCCGAAACCAAACCGTTGCTTCATTAATGAAACGGCCGAGCGGATAGGACCAAAAAAACATGGGCACGACATAAAACAGAATGAGCACCAAGACCATCATGCCCGAAGCACTTTGGGTGGTTGGACGCAAGACTGACAGCAACAGCCCAAGATTGGCGAGCAAAAAGATGTACGCCGCCAGTGCGATCGCGATGGCCAACACCTGGGTCGTCGAAACGCCGCCAAGGGTGACGGCGAGCATGGTAAAAGGCAGCAGAATGGCGAACAACATCACCGCGTCGTAAAATCGCGCGGTCGACTTGGCGAGCAGAATGGCCACCGGGCGTAGACCAGCCATACGCAGCAAGCCGATGGTCTGTTCTTCTTTCTCTTCCGTGATGGCGGAACAGAAAAGGCCAATGCCAGCAAGCGTGATAAATAACGCCGACCACCAAGCAATGCTGCCGAGCAAATGTAATCCAGCGGCCCCAAAGCGCGCGCTAAATGTCGTCGTTGTGGCTAAGGTAAACAGGACGACGACGCCCAGCACCATGCGTGTGGCATGCGTGCCCCAACCACGGGTGCTCAAGCGTACGGTACGCGCCAGCAGCGCGGTCGTCGGCGTGCTCATGTGCGCACTCCGGCCTGGGTCAGATCCATAAAGGCCTCATTGAGATGCTTGGTTTCAACGCGGAATTCACGGATTTTCGCGCCTTGTCCAAGGGCTGCTGCCAGCAGCGCACCGCTATCGACTTCGGCTGGGCGCACCACGGCGGTCAGTCGTTCAGGACGATCAGCGGCTTGTTCGATGCGCACGACTCCGGCCAAAGCCGTGAGCGTGGCGCTCAGCGTTGGGCATGGCGCGCTCAGTTCGATAACCCACGCGGTTTCATCAGCGCCATCACGGCCACGCAACAGATCGCCGATGGGGCCAGAAAATTTCACCATGCCGCGATCCATGATGGTGACGCTATCGCACAAGTCGCCCAGTTCGCTGAGGATATGCGAACTGATGAAAACTGTTTTCCCCATGCGTTTGAGTTCACGCAAAATATCCATCAGTTCAATGCGCGCGCGGGGATCAAGGCCCGAAGCGGGTTCGTCGAGCAGCAATAAATCCGGATCATGAACCAGCACGCGCGCTAAGCTCACCCGTTGCTGCATGCCGCGCGATAAACCTTTGATGAAGTCATTCCGCCGACCAGCCATATCGGTGAGGGCGAGCACGTCGCCAATGGTCTTTTCTCGTTCGCGCAAATGCAGCCCGTAAGCGGCAGCAAAGAAGTCGAGATATTCGAATACCGTCATCTGCCGATACATGCTGAAATGGTCGGGCATAAAGCCGATGCGCTTGCGAACTTCTTTCGGCGCGCCAACGACATGGTCACCGAACACCCAGGCATCGCCGAACTGAGGCTTCAGCAGCGTGGCCAGCACTTTCAACGTAGTGGTCTTCCCCGCGCCATTCGGCCCGACGAAGCCATGGATGGATTGTGCAGGCACGCTGAACGTCACCCCGCCCAGGGCTTGGTGACTTTTGAAGGCATGACGTAGTCCAACGACTTTGATGGCTTGCGCTGCCGAATTGGTCATCGCGGGTGAAGTCGTTGGCGCTGTATTGGCAGCGGGAAAAGACGTTGGCAACGCATCATTCATGGTGTTTTCCTTACCGGAACGGGCAGCTCGAAACGAAATACCACGCGGCCTTGTTGGCTGATGCCACTCGCAAGCTGGAAGGTCGGTGGATGGTCGATGAGTAAGAAAAGTGTGACGTGGTCAGGGCTTTGGCGTTGCTCGCTCCATTGGCGTACCACGCCGTGGCCACCCAGGC
>JANMYZ010000553.1:0-1572 GCA_031382605.1 Planctomycetota bacterium
ACCGCGATTTCATCGCGGCTGGTATTGAGGGTAATTTCGGTGCACAAGTTGCTGCTATGCACCACGCCAGCGTGCTGTTGTGGACTGCGCAGATTGCACGGATCTTTAAACGTCACCCAGGGGTGGCCGGTTTCAAACAACATGCCGAGCATTTTGCGCCACAAGGACAGTGCTTTGACTTTCTTGGCGAGTTTAATCTTGCCCGATGCCACCGCCGCTTCGGCGGCTTCGTACGCCTTACGGAATTCGTTGCCGAATTTTTCATGCAGATCGGGCACATCGTGCGGACTAAACAACGTCCATTCCGCATCGGCTTCAACGCGTTCCATGAACAAGTCAGGAATCCAGTTGGCGGTGTTCATGTCGTGCGTGCGACGACGATCATCACCGGTATTTTTGCGCAGATCGAGGAACTCTTCGACGTCCAAATGCCAGGTTTCCAGATAGGCGCAGATCGCGCCTTTGCGTTTGCCGCCCTGGTTGACCGCGACGGCAACGTCGTTGGCCACTTTCATGAACGGGATCACGCCCTGT
Source organism: Planctomycetota bacterium (assembly GCA_031382605.1). Taxonomy (GTDB): domain Bacteria; phylum Planctomycetota; class UBA11346; order UBA11346; family UBA11346; genus BOG-1363. The sequence goes on from JANMYZ010000553.1 coordinate 535, forward strand.
GACTTGCCGTTGGTGCCCTTGATGTGCGCACCGAGCGCGCGCACTGGCGTCCAGTCATTGCCCAAGCCGCCGGAGAACTTCGACAGCAGCGCGTCATCACGCAAGGCTTTGAAGATATCGCCGAGATCGTCCTGAATGGTACTGAGGAAGCACGACGACAATTGCGGGCTGGTGCAACCGCTGTTGAACAACGTCGGCGTCGACGAGACAAAGCGGAAGGTCGACAGTTGTTCATAGAAACTGATCGCCACCGCTTCGCGATCGGTTTCGCGCACTGCCAAGCCCATGGCGACGCGCATCCAGAACGCTTGTGGCAATTCAATGCGACGGCCCTGGATGTGCAGGAAATAACGGTCAGCCAGAATCTGCAGACCAAGGAATTCGAACTGATTATCGCGCTCTAAATTGCAGGCTTTGGCAACCCGAGCGAGATCGTAATTGCCCATTTCGCGATCCAGCAAACCGGCTTCGATGCCGCGTTGGATATACGCTTTGAAATAATCCTGCCAGCCTTCCGCCAGTTCGGTTTGCGTGGTCGGACGACCAAGCGCTTGTTCGCGCACGGTGTCGAGCAGCAAACGCGCGGCAGCGAAGGTATAGTTCGGCTCTTCTTCCAAACGCATGCGTGCGGCCATCACCGGCGCCTGAACCAATTCGGCATACGGAACGCCATCGTACAAACTGGAGAACGTGTCTTTTTCTAACAGCTCAGCGCTGACGCCGGTCAGGCCGGTGCAGGCTTCAGCGATCACGCAGCGCAGACGCGCGAAATCGAGCGGACGCTTAGCGCCATCAGGAAACGTGACGGTGATCGCAGGAACTTCGAGCGCAGGCTTTTTGACCACCGTCTGCGTCGAGCGCGCTTGACGGCGCGATTCGCGATACAGCACAAAACGGCGAGCCGCTTCATGCTGGCTAGCGCGCATCAGCGACAACTCAGCTTGGTCCTGAATTTCTTCGACGTCAAACGTGCCGCCTTCAGGGCGACGAGCGGTCAACTGTTCGCAAATCTGACGCGCCAACAGCGCGGTCAAATCG
>JANMYZ010000566.1:0-4038 GCA_031382605.1 Planctomycetota bacterium
TTTCCGTCTTAAGCCCAGCCCATAATACTGCCATCACCATGAGACGGCTTGCCTGCTTAGGGGTGGCTAATAACGTCCCGCCCATGATTCGCGCGGCCGTTGTTGTGGTTACTTCGTGATCCCAGCGCTGGCCTCTGCCAAGCGTGCGGGGCGGCCAAGCGGTCGCCCCGCAGTCGTTGTGGGCTTCGCAATGATTCCAAGGAATATCTTATGAGTCTTGATCTGCCAAAATCCTACGATGCCAAACTGGTCGAACCTGACGTCTATCAACGTTGGGAAAACGCGGGCTGCTTTAAAGCCGGTGCGGGGAAACGTGGCAAGACTCCGTACACCATCGCCATTCCGCCGCCCAACGTCACCGGCGTGCTGCATATGGGCCACGCGCTCAACAACACCTTGCAGGACACGCTGATCCGCTGGCGACGCATGCAGGGTCACGACACCTTGTGGCAACCCGGCACGGATCATGCGGGCATCGCCACCGAATCGGTGGTCGCCAAACAAATTCAAGAAAATCAGGCTTTCATCGACGAACTCAAAGACGCTGGTATCGCGGCTGAAAATCCGCCTGATCTGATTGCCTCAAAAACCGCCACGGGCTACGACCGCGACCGTTTTGGTCGTACCGCGTTCCTTAAAGGCGTCTGGCACTGGAAGGCGAAATCGGGCGGCGCGATCATCAATCAACTGCGCAAACTCGGTTCGTCGTGCGATTGGTCGCGCGAACGCTTCACCATGGACGAAGGCTTATCAAAAGCCGTGCGTACCATGTTTGTCAAACTGCACGACGCTGGCCTGATTTATCGTGGCACGCGTATGGTCAATTGGTGCCCCGTACAGCGCACCGCTTTGTCTGATGACGAAGTCGAACCGATCGAGAAGAATGGGCATTTATGGAAGCTCAAATATGCTATTGTCGGAGCGGAAAAATCTCCGGCGACAAGCGCTGAAAATGCCGAGGCGGATCCCGCTACCGGCGGCGGGCAATACATTATTGTTGAAACCACTCGTCCCGAAACTTTTTTTGGCGACACCGCCGTTGCGGTCAATCCGCATGACCCACGTTATCAACATCTGATCGGGAGAATGGTTCGCCTGCCCATCATCGGGCGGGAAATTCCCATCGTCGCCGACGAATATGCGAATCCGGAAAAAGGTTCTGGCGCGGTGAAGATCACTCCCGCTCACGATCCCAACGACTACGAAGTTGGCAAACGGCATAACCTTCCGCTCATCCGCGTCATCGACTTCGATGGCACTATGACCAAAGAAGCTGCGCATTATGCCGGCCAAGATCGCTTTGTTTGCCGCAAGGCCTTGCTGAAAGAATGTGAAGCGAGTGGCGTACTTCTGGGCGCGACCGATATCATGCACGCGGTCGGTCATAGCTACCGCTCTGGCGTACCGATTGAGCCGATGGTGACGGAACAGTGGTTTGTGAAGATGGCTCCCCTCGCCGAACGCGCGATCAAAGAAACGCGTACTGGCGATGCCGGTCAACCCGCACGCCTACATTTCCATCCCGATCGCTGGGGTAAAGTCTACGAACATTGGCTGGGAAACGTTCGTGACTGGTGCATTTCTCGCCAAATTTGGTGGGGCCATCGCATTCCTGCGTGGCACTGCGCCGCGTGTGGTAAAGCGACGGTCGCCATTGCTGCGCCAACAACATGTACGCACTGCGGTTCGGCTTCGCTCACGCAAGATCCCGACGTGCTCGACACCTGGTTTAGCTCCGCATTATGGCCTTACTCAACTCTTGGCTGGCCTGACTGGGAAGCCGCAGCACAGCATTACTTTCCGACCAACACTCTGGTCACCGATCGCGGTATTATTTTCTTTTGGGTTGCGCGCATGGTGATGACCTCGTTGTTCGCCAACGACATCCGGCCCTTCAACGACGTTTATATTCATGGCACCGTGCTTGATGAACGCGGTGACAAAATGTCGAAATCAAAAGGTAACGGCATTGATCCGATCGTCATGATCAGCGGCGGATCACAGATGTACCTGAAAAAGCAATACGATTGCCCAGGCTACGGTGCTGACGCCGTACGTTACACCTTGCTGGACATGACCACCGAAGGCCAAGACCTCAAACTATCGCCGTCGAAATTTGAAACCGGACGCAACTTCGCCAACAAGGTATGGAATGCCGGACGGTTCTTGCTGATGAACCTCAGTGAGCGTCCCTTATCAACGCCACCAACGGCGGAAGCATTAGCGAAGCTCACCCTTGGCTTTCCTGAACGATGGATCCTTGACCGCCTGCAATCTGCGATTGATGAATGCACCACGGCACTGGATGCCTGGCGTTTCAACGATTACGCGAACGGTGGTTATCGCTTCTTCCGCGACGATTTATGCGATTGGTATTTGGAATGGGCTAAGCGCGCATTTAAGAACGGCGGCGAAACTGCAGAAGTTGCGTCACAAGTTATTTCGTACTGCTTTGATCGGGTTCTGCGCCTCCTTCACCCAGGGATGCCCTTCATTACCGAATATCTTTGGCAACAATTGCAATCGACCATCGGCAACACGCCGTGGTCCGGCAAGTATTTGATGACCGAACCGTGGCCGGAACCGGTCAGCATACTGCGTTCGCATGGCGCGGGCGAACAAATGAGCGAGCTTCAAGAAATCGTCAGCGCCGTGCGCAATGTACGCAATCTGGTCAGCCTTGCTGATGGCGTCGCTCTTGCCGCTACGCTCGCCACGCTGGACGTCGACAAGGCTCATAAGCTTGATGCAAACCGTGAGTTCATGATCGACCGCGCCAATCTATCCGCGCTCACCATCGCAGCCAATGCCGCGAAACCGCCACAATCGGTGACCACCGTCGTCGGCGCACTCAAAGTCCACATCCCGCTGTCTGGGCTGGTCGATCTCGGGAAGTTGAAAGATCAACTGAGCAAACGCGAGATCGGAGTTGAAAAATCCATCGCCGGTAAACAAGCCCGCCTCACCAACGCCGACTACATCGCCCGCGCTCCGGCTCAGCAGGTAACCGATACCCGCGAACTGCTCGCCAAAGAAGAAATTGAGTTGGCGAACCTGAAGGAAACGTTGGCCGGACTATAACAACTCATCATCCAGCCCATTTCCCCTGACTTCCACGGGGCAGCGCCGCAGGCGCGTTCCTGGGGGTGCCAGCCCTGATGGCGCACCCCGGGCTAACCATGATTTGCGGTCGAGCCGGCGCTCGACCCTCCCGGCGAAGACACCTGTTCGACTATGAGTTCAAGCCCCCAAACAAATCAACGTTGCCCATGCGGTGACACGCCATTCTTTGACTAGCCACGTCAATCCGCAGCGACACGCTGCCGCGCATGAGCCCCAAACAAGCAGCCGCCCGCCTTCTTCTTGCCACATTGCAGGAAGGCGCCGCCCACCCCACCAAGCGTAGCCGGGAGGATATGAGCACTGCGCTCAATACGCGTATTAGCGATGAAAAACGTGAGAAAATTCTCGCCTTCGTGGTGAAGATTGAGACCCCCTTCGTCGACCGCTTGGTGAAACTCACCGGCGACGCGGCCGAAGCCGAAGGTTCTGCCGAAGCGTAAAGCGAGCTTCGAGCTACGTGATTAGCTACGAGCTACAAGCTACGAGCTACGAGCTACGAGTTTGATCGTAGGCAACACGACGTTCGTCGTGCTCGAAGCTCGAAGCTCGAAGCTCGAAGCTCGAAGCTCATCTTCACCACCACTGCACCAGCTTCGCTCCGGGATAAAACCGTGAAAGAATATCGCTCGCGGCGCTGCCCGTGCGGGCCATCTGATAAGCGCTGACTTGTGACATGCCGACGCCGTGACCGTAACCGTGACCGTCAATCACCAACGTTCCGCCTTTGGCTGACGCGATGACGCAACGTGTCCAATTGGTTGAGCGAATCTGGCCTGGACCGACGGCTAAGCGAAAATTTGCGGCTGATATTTCGGTGTCGGTTTCGTGATTGCCAAGCATGTGGCGTACGGTGACGGTGGCCACGCGGTTGCTGTCGGGAAAACGATTGACCGTACGCACGGAACTAACTTGGCC
>JANMYZ010000587.1:0-2976 GCA_031382605.1 Planctomycetota bacterium
GTTCCGTCCTCGGCGTGTATGCGTTCCAGTCGCAGTCCGCCCGCCACGTAAGCACCGACCGTCCAGATGAGTCGATTGGTTGCCGGAGGAATATTCCAAGACGGTCCCCAGCCGATCACCAGTTGATCGAAGCCGACATAGCAATCCTGCCATTCTTCTTCTTCGACCACCGCGCCGAAATCATAATTCACCACCAAGACATCACGCTGACTCAACGAATGCTCCGCTAACCACTGCGGCTGCCAGCGAATATCGAGTCCGATATTTCCGCCTCCCGGAAAAAATTTCAGCGCTTGGTCAACTTGATGACCAACGCCAACGTTATGAGGCGTTGCCGTGCGATCGATGGTCAGGCCCAAAGTTCCAGCCACGGTTTCACGACGGGGGTTGATGCTGGCGGTAAATAAAATTCCGGGCGAACGGCTGAGACCGATCACGCCCCACCAACCGGTTTCTTTCTCGGCAACGATAGTCGAGGTCGCGGTGGGATTACTCCCGCCATTCCACTGATAGCGTGCGCCGATCCACGCCAAGCTGTCGCTGCCCACCGAAACCAAATTGGCGCCACCATACCACTGAAATTCTTCGCCGGTGCTCGCTAAACCGCCGCTTTCGAGCTGAAAAGCCCAGCGACCAAACGGCCCGCGACCTTGGTAGTCCCACGGCGGCACCATGGTCAATCGTCCGTGATAAAAGGCGAAAGCCTCGGTGCCCTGCTCTGGGTCATAGGGCAGGTGTACGGTCTGATAGCCAAAGGTTTCGTGAACGCGATTTTGAATCTCTTCGCCACCCAGGTTGCCGTACGTGCGGCCACCAATCCCAAGCGTGAAAAGTGGCCGCAGTCGACCTTCACGCTCTTCATCAATGAGCGCATATCCCAAGCTATACGTCACTTCATCGGTGCGACTGGGCGTGGTGCCATCACGACCACGATTGGTCAACATACTGGAGTCGACAGCGAATCGCCACGCATCGTAGCGTCCGCCGAAACTTATGTTGGCGGTGCGATAATCGTCGGTGTTCAACACCGCCATGCCGAGAAAATCATCTGAAAAGACGAACCAAAACTGCGGCATCGGCGCTGGCGTCGGTGGCTCTGGTAAACCGTACACGGCTGCCGAAACCTGCTGCGTTGCCAACAGCACAACCGGAACCATCAAAGCAAAACGGCGCATAATCATGCCTGCTGTTACCCACTAAAATGCAGCGCGTCTATGGCTCATCGCGTTAGCATTATTCAGCTTGCTTGCGCAGGCAGCAACTTTCGAGCGTAGCGATTTCAGACCTGGGCACGCCGCTCCCCGTAGCGGCTTTATATCCGATGACCCGTAGCCACTACGGAGAGTGGCGATCCCAGGAGAAGACCCATTCTGGTAGTTGGACTGCGACAGATGCATTCTAGCCTCCCGCCTCCCGCGCCGACCGCGCCCACGAGGTGTTGATGAAATCGCTATTCTCTATTTTTGGTTGGCTGACCCTGTCCTTGATCGGGGCCGGAGCGCTCGCGGGCATGGCGCTTCATCGAGGTGAAACCATCAACGCCGGTTGGTTGCTGACCGCAGCGGTATGTTTTTATCTGGTCGGGTACCGATTTTATAGTCGCTGAGTGAGTCAGCGAATCTTTGCGCTGAATGATGCCCGATCGACACCCGCCATCCGCCTTAACGATGGTCATGATTATGTGCCCACGCAAAAATGGGTGGTTTTCGGCCATCATTTCGCTGCTATTGCCGGGGCCGGCCCGCTGGTCGGGCCGATTCTGGCCGCGCAATTTGGCGTACTGCCAGGCGCACTATGGATCATCGTCGGCGTGGTTTTGGGCGGCGCCGTGCAAGATCTGGTGATCTTGAGTGCATCGATTCGGCGAGATGGAAAATCGCTCGGCCAAATGGCCAAAGATGAAATCGGTCCTTTTGCCGGGATTTTATCACTGATCGCCATCGTTGGCATCATCGTCATCCTGATTTCTTTTTTAAGTTTGGTGGTGGTGAACGTGCTTGCGGAATCGCCATGGGGTACGGTGACCGTTCTCGCCACCATACCGATTGCCCTGCTGATGGGCTTCTGGATGCGCTTGATCCGCCCAGGGAAAGTGCTGGAGGCCAGCGCCATCGGCCTGGTATTATTAGGGCTGTCACTGTGGCTGGGTAAGTGGGTTGCCGACCAGCCAGAATTAAGCAAGGCCTTTACCTTCGATCGGCCGACCATTGCGTGGGGCATCATCGTCTATGGCTTCGTCGCCGCCGTTTTGCCGGTTTGGATGCTGCTCGCACCACGCGATTATCTGAGCGCGTTCGTCAAGGTCGGCACCATCGTGCTGCTCGCTGTGGGTGTGCTCTTTGTTTTGCCCGACTTGCAGATGCCACTGATCAATCCGCTGGTCGTCGGCGACGGTTTGTGGGCCAACGGCACTGGCCCGGTGGTGACGGGACAGCTCTTTCCCTTTTGCTTCATCACCATCGCCTGCGGCGCGATCAGCGGCTTTCACGCCTTAGTTTCCAGCGGCACCACGCCGAAAATGATCAGCCGCGAAAGCCATGCGCCGATCATCGGCTATGGCGGCATGCTGACCGAAAGTCTGGTCGCCATCTTGGCCCTGATCGCTGCGTGTTCTTTGCATCCCGGCATTTACTTCGCGATGAATTCGCAGGTTTTCCAAAGCCAAACTGACGATCCCGTAGCGGTGGCAGCAACCGTCAACACCTGGATTCAAACGTTTGGCTTCACTATCACGCCTGACGTTCTGACGCTGACCGCCAAAGAAGTCGGCGAAGGAACCATCATCGCGCGTACCGGCGGAGCCCCGACCTTGGCGGTCGGAATGGCACAGATTTTCAAAGACTTTCTTGGCGGCTCAACTGCCTACTGGTATCATTTTGTGCTTTTATTCGAAGCGTTATTCATTCTGACCACCGTCGATGCCGGCACCCGAGTTGGCCGCTTCCTGCTGCAAGATCTGCTCGGACACGTCTACAA
>JANMYZ010000609.1:0-2633 GCA_031382605.1 Planctomycetota bacterium
GCGTAGCCGGAACCCAAGCGAAGACTACGATCGGAGAAGTCTAACCACAGAGGGCACAGAGGGCACAGAGGAAAATCAGAATGCCTTTCTCTGTGCCCTCTGTGCCCTCTGTGGTTTAGCCCTTCCCCTGCTTTCTTGCCTTTCGTACGTGCAGAGATTTCTTCGGATAGCAGGGAGAAATTGAACCTTAGCACTACAGAGCACCAGAGCACCAGAGCACCAGAGCAGAGAAATAGTTAATTCTTTTTTAAACGATCACCTCAAAGTGTTGCGCTGTTATAACGTCTTGTCTCTTCCTCTGGTGCTCTGGTGCTCTGTGTTCTATCGCTGCGTTTAGACTTAGTCGATTGAGATAACCGCTTTGATCACGCCGGTTTCAACCTTGGTGAGTGAAGCGAAATCAGCGACTACGTTGGCGAAGCGGACGTGATGGGTGATCCATGGGCTGGTGTCGATTTTGCCTTCTTCGATCAGGCGAATGATGCGATCGAAATCTTTCGGCAGTGCATTGCGACTGGCACGGATGTCGAGTTCACGGCGATGCAGAGCCGTTACATGTGGGATAACCAAATCGGCGTGCGCAATGCCGACGTAGACCAAACGAGCTTTGTAGGCGCAATAATTCAGCGCTTGCACCATCGATTTATTGTTACCGGTGGCGTCGATCACCACGTCGGCAAGTTGGCCGTTGGTGAGCGCAGCCAATTGCTCAAGTTCTTTGCCGTCGCCGACTTTGATGGTGTCAGCAATGCCCATGCGATCGCGCACGAAGGCCAAACGTTGATCATTGACGTCCATCACAATGGTTTTGGCGCCGGAAATTTTGGCGAAGACCATGGCGCTCAGTCCGATGGGTCCTGCGCCGATCACCAAAATGGTCTCCGAGGCCTTGGGTTCGCCGCGGTCGACCGCGTGGCAACCAATGGCTAGCGTTTCGACCAGCGCGAGTTGATCAAAAGACAGCTTGGCCGAGGTATGCAGCTTGTTTGCGGGCAAAATAATACGCTCCGTCAATCCGCCATCACACATCACGCCAAGGGTCAGATTGTACTCACAGCAATTGGTGAAGCCGCGCTTACAGGTGTAACATTTTCCGCAGTTTATGTAGGGTTGGACCGAGCAACGATCGCCGACTTTGACATTGGTCACCCCAGGACCGACGGCGAGCACCGACACGCCGAGTTCATGTCCGGGAATGCGAGGATAGCTGAACATTGGCATCTTGCCGAGAAAACCACCAATGTCGGAACCGCACACCGCAACCGTATGCACTTTGAGTAATGCTTCACCTGGGCCTGGAGCCTTCGGTTCAGGAATGTCGATTTGGCGGAAGGATTCAGGCTTTTCGAGTTGAATGGCTTTCATGGGAGTCCTTTTTAAACGTGGGTGTATGAAAAGTGATCGTCGCTGATGATCAGTTATTCTCGGGCAGACCTTCGCGGTGGCCAAGGTTTTTCACCGGCGCGAAGATGGCGTGCACTTCTTTCATCAGCTGCTGATCAATAGGTTCCGCTGCCCAGGTCGCCCAGTTGCGGATGTTCTGCGGATTGGCACTGCCGCTGACGGTGGTGGCGATGTCAGGATTGGCGATGCTAAATTGCAGCGCCAATTTGGCGATGTCGACGCCCTTGGCTGCGCAGTGCGCCGCAGCTTTGCGCGCAGCCGCTTTGACTTCTTCCGGTTCTTTCAACCACGCCGGCAACGGCGCGTTGGTCAGCAGGCGGGCGCTGAACGGACCAGCGTTCATGATGCCGATGCCCTTGGCTTTCAAATACGGCACGGCTTCATCAGCAAAGCGGGTATTTTGCAAGGTGTACTGATTGTAGCTCAAAACGCAGTCGATGCCGATCTGATCAGCGATGAATTTAAAAATCTTTTGCGGATAGCCACTGATGCCGATGAAGCGCACTTTTCCGGCTTCTTTAGCTTTACGCAGTGCAGGAATCGTCACGTCGACAATTTGCTGCATCGGAACGAATTCGATGTCGTGACACAAAATGATGTCGAGGTGATCAGTGCCCAGGCGATGCAGACTAACATCAACACTTTCAGCGACGCGCTTGGCGCTGAAATCAAAATGGCTGAGGTCGTAGCGTCCCATTTTGGTGCACAGCGTATAGCTGTCGCGGGGCACGCCGCGTAGCGCGATGCCCAGCAGCACTTCGCTCATGCCGCGTCCGTAAAACGGCGAGGTGTCGATAAAGTTAAGTCCGCATTCAAGGGCAACGCGCACCGATTCCAACGCTTCATCCAGTTTGACCGAGCGGAATTCCTGGCCCAAAGACGACGCGCCGAAACTGAGGATCGGCAAATCAATGCCGGTTTTACCAAGTGGGCGACGTGGAATCGCCTTCTGGTTCGGTTGAGCTTGGTGCTGAGGTGGGTTGGTGTTCATGTGGAGTTCCATTCATCATGATGGCGGTAAAGTGCGAGAGATTTTTTTTATTGAACTGACGACTGTCGTTCAGTCCGTTCGGCAACCCAGCGTCAGCAGGACATTTCCCCACAACGCCTGATCGCCAGTTTGAATCGTCAGCACGTGATCCGGTGACTCGACGTGTTTGTAAAAATCCCATTTCAAAATCGGTTCGACCTGCGCGCGACAACCGCTGGCGGCAACCACGCTACGGAAC
>JANMYZ010000631.1:0-1609 GCA_031382605.1 Planctomycetota bacterium
GGTTCAATTTCTCTGTGCCATCCGAAGAAATCGCGACACGTACGAAAGAAAAGGAAGCAGGGGAAGGGCTAAACCACAGAGGACACAGAGAAAGGCATTTCGATTTTCCTCTGTGCCCTCTGTGCCCTCTGTGGTTAGCACTTCTCCAATCGTGGTCTTCGTTTTGGTTCCGGCTACGCCGGTCTGGGCCCTCTGTGGTTAAATTTTCATTCTTTGGTTTCTGTGGCTGGCGCATCGCGACATGACGCATTGGACACTTACTCCACGCGCGTTGCTTCCAGGTCATCCGGCGGCGGTAATGTGGCCGTTTTTATTACCGAGTGTCGGTGGCGCGATGGTGTGGTTGCGTACGCTCGGCATTGAGCGTGGACAGCGCATCGGTTTAGCTGGAGTCAACGCGCCGACCACAGCGGCTTTGCTGCAAGCGCTACCTTTGACGGGCGTGACGACGGTGTTGTTCAATCGTCGACTCACTTTGGCCGAGCTGGAAAACCAGGTCGTTAACGCTCGTCTTGATCACCTCATCGCCGATCCAACGCTTCCGATCGCAGAACGGCGCCAAGAGCTTTCAATTCCTAATACTTTTGCGGATCAACCGGTGACCGATGTCACGCCGCTTGCTGACAACGATGCCGCGTTGGTGCTCTTCACCAGTGGCACCAGTGGCCAAGCAAAAGCGGCGCGCCTGAATTGGTCCGCGATTCGTCATGCGGCAGATTCGGCGGTGCAGGTTCTTGCTCTGACGCCGGGGAATACGTGGCTTGGCTGTTTACCGCTCGACCACATCGGCGGCGCCAGCGTGATTTTTCGCAGCGGACGCGGTGGCGGGACGGTGGTTCTGCAAGATCGTTTCGCTGCCCCAGCCACCACGCAGATTATTGATACGCATGAGGTGAACGGAATCAGCGTCGTGCCGACGATGCTCCATCGTTTAATCAACGAGCGCGAAAATCGACCGTGGCCAACGGCGCTGCGTTGCATTCTTACGGGCGGTGGGCCGCTCACCGCCGAACTGATGGCGCGTTGCACGGCGCTGGGATTGCCGCCGAGTCAAACCTATGGTTTAACGGAAGCCGCCAGCCAAGTGTGTACGCTGCTACCGCATCACGCCTTCATGCACCCTGGCACTGCTGGTCTGCCGCTGCCCGGTATGGAAATACGGATCAACGATGGCGTCATTCATGTACGCGGTCCATCGGTATTCAGCGGCTATGAAGAACAGGGAATCGTGCGCGAACCGCTGGCGCCCAACAGTTGGTTCAATACCGGTGATCTTGGCGAACTCGATGCGCACGGTTTTCTAACCGTCCATGGTCGACGCACCGATTTGATTATCAGCGGCGGAGAAAATATTTATCCCGCAGAAATCGAAGCGACGCTCGAACGCCATCCCGCGATTGCGGAAGCTGGCGTCTACGGAATCCCCGATGCCGAATGGGGAAACGTGGTCGCGGCCGTCTTGGTCGCGCACGGAGAGCCGCTCAAAGATGCTGATTTCACCGCGTGGTGTGCCATCAACCTCGCGAACTTCAAACGCCCACGGCACTGGCGTTGGGCGACCACGTTGCCACGGACGGCAACGGGAAAACTCCAACGGCATATGCTGACG
>JANMYZ010000664.1:0-4262 GCA_031382605.1 Planctomycetota bacterium
GTGGCGCAGGTATCAACCGACTGCAAGCGCACGTCGGTGCCAGGCCACCAGCGGCGTTGCAACCAGAAGGCCACGGACACCAAAGCGATCAGTGCCGGAACTTCCGCAAGTGGGCCGATAACTGCGGCAAAAGCAGCGCCGTGGCCAATGCCGAAGGCGCCTAATGCCACAGCGATGGCGAGTTCAAAATTGTTTCCCGCAGCGGTGAACGACAACGTGGCGCTGACCGCGTACGATGCGCCTGCTCGTTTCGCCATCCAGAACGACACCAGAAACATGATGCCAAAGTACAACAACAGCGGCACCGCAATACGCAGCACGTCGAACGGTTGAGCGATGATTTGTTTGCCCTGAAGTGCGAACATCACCACAATGGTGGACAACAAGGCGACCAACGTCAGCGGTGAAATTCGTGGGACAAAACGCTGATGATACCACTCGCGGCCTTTGGCTTTGACCAACACCAAGCGCGTCAGGAAACCAGCGATAAACGGAATGCCGAGATAGATAAACACGCTCACGGCAATGTCGCTCATGGTCACGTTGACTGCCACGCCACTCAAACCGAACCATGCCGGTGCCACCAGTAAAAAGAACCACGCATAGACGGCAAAGAACAGCACCTGAAAAATCGCATTGAAGGCCACCAGACCCGCACAGTAATCGCTGTCGCCCTTGGCCAGATCATTCCACACCACCACCATGGCGATGCAGCGCGCCAGTCCGACTAAGATCAAACCCTGCATATATTCAGGTTTATCGTGCAGAAAAATCGCCGCTAAGGCGAACATCAGCACTGGGCCAATCAACCAATTCTGCACCAGCGACAATGCCAACACCCGCCAGTATTGCATGATACGCGGCAGTTCCTCGTAACGGACCTTCGCCAACGGCGGGTACATCATCACCATTAAACCCAGCGCGATGGGAATTGAGGTTGAGCCAATGGCGAGGCGACTGAGGCCTTCGCCGAACGCCGGAACGGTCTGTCCCAGCAGCAAACCCAGTCCCATGGCCAAGAAGATCCACACCGTGAGGTAGCGATCGAGAAAGGAGAGACGTCCGGCTGACATGGGTATCCTATCGTATAATGACGATAGGATGCTGTGCGACTTTGCCATCGGTCAAGACCGGGTTCGGCTGGCCTCGGCGCTTCGGCCTCCGGCAGAGAGCAGCGTCACAACGCTGCGACCAACATTTTGAAACGTCGCAGGGTCTCTGGCGCTAGACAGTAGCAAACCCTGGGACCATCGACCTCCCCTTGGATCAATCCTGCCGCTTTCAGCACCGCCAGATGCTGCGAAACGGTCGATTGGGCTAAGCCAATTTCATCAACAATGGTGCCGCAAACACAGCCAGATCGTTCGGCTAGCAAACGCAGAATGCGGATCCGTGCCGGATGCCCAAGGGCCTTGGTCAGCGACGACAGTTCCCGTTCGAAATCGACGCCGCCAGTGGGAACCGGAGCGTTGGTCACCGCGTTTGGTGGACAACAGAGCGTTTTTTTATCGGCCATGGCGGCGGCACCGTAGGCAAGACTTGGGCCTGAGCAATTCATTCAGCCGCCAGGGATATGTATCGCTAATCAACGATGCTCTTTCTCACCACGCCGCTCATCCACCACGCCACAAACATAACTCCAGCGAGATTACCCCATCTTCATCTTTCCTTCACATGGAGGCCTAACTTTGGCTCAACCAACCACTGACAAAGAAAGCCCTCCCCATGTCCTACAAATTCCCCTCCGCCATCGTTGCCCCTGTTGCAGCCGTGTTGTTCTCCTTCACCACCTCGACCATTCAGGCCGCAGTGACCGTTGATGAGAAACTACCGGTTTACGCCACCGCAACTGGTGTCACTGGCAATTTGAACTCCGTCGGTTCAGACACGCTCAACAATTTGATGACTTTCTGGGCTGAAGGCTTCCAAGCGGTTTATCCAAACGTCAACATTCAGATCGAAGGCAAAGGTTCGTCGACTGCTCCACCTGCGCTGGAACTCGGTACCGCTCAGCTCGGACCAATGAGTCGCGAGATGAAGAGCACCGAAATCGACGCCTTCGAAAAGAAATTCGGCTACAAACCTACCGCGATCAAAGTTTCGATCGACGCCTTGGCGGTTTTCGTGCACAAGGATAACGCGATCAAGGGCATGACCCTGACGCAAGTCGACAGCATTTTCTCCAGCACCTACAAGCGCGGTGGTAAGAACGTCAGCGATTGGGGCATGCTCTTGCCCGATTGGAAAGGTAAGTCGGTGTCGATCTTTGGTCGTAACAGCGCTTCGGGCACCTACGGCTTTTTCAAAGAAAATGCGCTCAGCAAGGGCGACTTCAAACCTACCGTGAAAGAACAACCAGGTTCGTCGGGCGTGGTTCAAGGCATCGCTAGCGATCTGTACGGCATTGGCTATTCGGGCATCGGCTATGCCACCTCCGGCGTTCGCGCATTATCACTCGCTGATAAGGGCGAGATGATTGAGCCGAGCTACGAAAATTGCCTCTCTGGTGCATATCCACTTGCGCGCTTTCTCTTGGTGTACGTCAATAAGAAGCCAGGCCAGCCGCTTGACACCTTGACCTTGGAATTCATGAAATTTGTCTTGTCCAAAGAAGGCCAGGAACACGTGGTCAAAGACGGCTACTTCCCACTGCCAGCTGAAGTTGCCAAAGCAACGCTGGAACAGTTGAGCAAATAACCGGTTCACCGCTCATCTGCCTCCTGGGAACAAGTTCCCCAGGAGGCATGGAGATTGCATGCATTCGCCGACCACTCGCCCGCCTTTAGCGGCACGTTTTGCCACTTCGCGCATGACGTTATTTATCGACCGCGCGATGACGTGGCTCATTCGAGCTGGCGGCCTTGGTGTTATCCTGACCGTTTTCGGCATTTTTGTATTTATCGCTTGGCAAGTAGTCCCGCTCTTTCGTTCAGCCACTATCACTGCCATTGGTACCACCGCACTCCCAAGCGGAATGACGGCAAAAGACGTACGCGGTCTGCTCTCAGATGAATGGGGCGGACTGCCATTGATCATAAACCGCGATGGAACAGCGGCGTTTATTCCCGTTGGTGGCGAAGCACCCATCACCGCCAATCTTGAGTTGAATAGTGGAACGACACTGACTGCCACGACCATCGATCATCGCCATCAGCGTTTGATACTTGGTACCAACGACGGGCAATTAGCCGTACGCCAAGTGACCTATCAGTCGAAAGTTGAATTAGAAAATGTCGACAATCCGCCAGGCGCAAAAGCCGGCACCAAACAAATCATCAGTGGCATCATAACCAAAGTACTCACCGTTCCACTCGGAAGTTCACCCCTCATCATGGTGAGCTACGGCGACGGCGGCACGCGCAAGCTTGCGGCGGCGATCCAAGAAAGTGCCGATGGCAAGCGTACGGTAGTCGCCACCAATCTGAGCCAAACCCAAGGCCTCCTTGGCCCTGGTGAAACCAAGATCGAGAAAAGTTTCGATCTCACCTCTCAAATCAACGGCATTCCAGAAAAAATCCTAGTCGATGAACGCGGCGAAAGCGTGTTGGTAGCGAACCGCGACGGCGACATTTTTTACTTTTTCCATCACGACGACGGCTTTCAACTGCGGCAGACCTTTCGTCCCTTTTCCGATCAAACGTCGCCTGCCATTGCTTCGCTCAATTATCTGCTTGGCGATGTCTCTTTAGTTTTAACCCACGCCAGCGGCGCAAATCGTATTTTCAGTCTGTATATCAAACCTGACTCCGACAATCGCACCTTCGGTCAGACCAAAGAATTTCCACCCTTGGCAGCCGGTGCTACTGGCTTCGCGCCAAGTACGCGTAACAAGGCTTTCCTGGTCGCCGACGGCAAACAAGCATCGATTCGCTACGGCACTTCAGCGGCAGTGCGCTGGGAAGGTGAACAAGAATTCCCCATCGTTCAGGTGGCGCTCAGCGGAAAATATCAGCGGATGTTCTTGCTCGGCGAAGACCAGAAGTTGCACACCTACACCGTCGATGATCCGCATCCTGAATCAGGCTTCTCATCTCTCTTTGGTAAAATTTGGTATGAGGGCGCAGACAGCGCTAAACACGACTGGCAGTCCAGTGGAACTGACGACTTCGAACCAAAAATGTCGATGATTCCATTGCTGATTGGCTCGTTCAAAGGAACCTTTTACGCCCTGCTGTTTGCGCTGCCCATCGCCATCCTTGGTGCCGTTTACACCGCAGAATTCATGCATCCGCGCTTCAAGAAGATCGTCAAACCGCTGATCG
>JANMYZ010000268.1:0-9499 GCA_031382605.1 Planctomycetota bacterium
CTCGGCAGATAGATTCACGCAGACGCACGCAGACGCACGCAGACGCACCTTCAAAGGAACTCAATCATGGCTTGGATCGACAGTCTTTTCAAAATGATGACCGAGAAAAAAGCCTCGGACTTACACATGACCAGCGAACACGTGCCCATGATCCGTGAGTCTGGGGACATGATCCAGCTGGAAGGAGTGCCGAAACTCAGCCGCGATCAGGTCAAACAGATCCTGATGGAGATCGCACCCGACCGTAATAAAAAACAATTTGAAGAAACCTGGGACGCTGACTTTGCCTACGCGTTGGAAGGCTGCGGCCGCTTCCGCTGCAATTATTTCATGGATCGCAACGGTCCAGGCGCGGTGTTTCGTCGTATTCCCGACAAAATTCTGAGCGCAGAACAGTTGGGTTTACCGCCGGCTATTTTACGCATGTGCGATTACAAAAAAGGTTTGGTGTTGGTCACCGGCCCAACGGGTTCGGGTAAATCGACGACTTTGGCGGCGATGATTGATTTCATCAATGCCAACCGCAAAGAACACATCATCACCATCGAAGATCCGGTGGAATTTGTTCATCCAGCAAAGAAGTGTTTGGTCAATCAGCGTGAAGTGCATCAGCATACCAAGTCTTTCGCCGCTGCGCTGCGCGCGGCTTTGCGCGAGGATCCGGACATTGTGCTGGTTGGTGAAATGCGCGATTTAGAAACCACCCGCATCGCCATTGAGACGGCTGAAACCGGTCACTTGGTGTTCGGCACCTTGCATACGTCGACCGCATCCTCGACGGTCGACCGCATCATTAACCAATTTCCGGCAGAGGAGCAGGAGCAGATCCGTTTGATGTTGGCGGGGTCGCTGCGCGGAGTGGTGGCGCAGAACCTCATGAAGAAGAAGGGCGGCGGCCGCTGTGCCGTACATGAAATTCTTTTCGTGACTCCAGGAATCGCGGCCAACATTCGTGAAGGAAAAACCTACCAGATCCCTTCACAGATGCAGACCGGCGCTCGTTATGGCATGCAGTTGCTCAACGATGGACTCGAACGGTTTGTCAAATCCGACATGGTCGAAGCGATGGAAGCGTATGATCGCTCCATCGATAAAGAGGACATGGCGAAACGACTGAAGGCCCTGGGTCACGACGTTGAGGCGGCTCAGGCATTGGCGACGGCAAGTCGGCAGCAGGAAGTAGCTGCCGCGCAACGTCCCGCACCAAGCCCAGCGGCGGCGCCTGCTTCGGCACCGGCACCGGCACCGGGATCACCAGGTTGGAAACGCCCAGGGGCGTGAGGTTTATAGCAGCGCATTTTGCCCGTCATCCCCAACATTGTGAGTAACGAGCGGGTCTGTGGTCTGAGTCCATCTTTGGCAGTCGCACTGATCGTCGTTTGCAAAAGCCCCCCTCGGGGGCTTTATTCACCAATCGCATTTGTGGGTAATGCCCAGCCTTCGGCAGCTGGCAGTTGCGGCGGTTCCTGTTTGTGAGGTACATAGGCCTCATGTTCGCATTTTGGCCTCCTCGTCTGCGTATCTCATGGGTGTGTCGCTATGCCGTTGGATGAAGCCGCAAGACTCGCTGCGTTGTTGCGCTTGGAAATTCTGGATACGGATCCAGAAGCCGCGTTCGACGATCTGGTGCGCGCGGCTGCGCACGTCTGCGGAGCGCCGATTTCTTTGGTCAGCTTGGTCGATGATCGTCGGCAGTGGTTTAAGGCACGGGTCGGACTGGATGCAACGCAGACGCCGCGTGACATCGCATTTTGTGCGCACGCCATTGAGGGCGACGCAGAGATCATGGAGATCCCAGATGCGACCAAGGATCCGCGCTTTGCGCAGAGTCCTCTGGTCGTTGGGCGACCGGACATTCGCTTTTATGCCGGCGCGAAGCTGACCACCAGCGATGGTCATGCGCTTGGTACGTTGTGCGTCATTGATCGTCAGCCGCGTGAATTATTACCATGGCAGCGTGAGGTACTGGCCACTTTGGGGCGGCAAGTCGTACGCTTGATCGAATGGCGCCATGCGCTGAATCAAGTGAAAAAGGACTCCGATACCCCAGGGTATTCGAGTCTAAGACGATTGATTCAGGAGGTTCCCGCCGGGGCGGTTTATCGTTCTGGGGATCGTCTGTCGTTCAACGATCAGGTGACGAGCATCATTGGGTATCGCAACCATGAACTGCCGACCATCGATAGTTGGTTTGCCGTGCTGCACGGCGATCGCCAGGCGGAGGTTCGCAGGTGGTACGAACAGGATCGTGCACAGGGCTTTCTGAAACCGCGTTTAGTCGCCGTCCGACACCAAGACGGATCGATCCGCCATGTTGAATTTGCCGGCTATTTGTCCGCTTCGGATGAAGTTTGGTTGGTGCGAAATGTAACCGCTCAGATCAATGCCGAAGAACGCTTTCGGGTACTGTTTGAACATTCTTCGGATGCACACTTACTATTTGATGAATCCGGCATCATTGACTGCAATCAGGCCGCCGTCCGCATGCTGGGGGGTACCGATAAACAGCAGCTCTTGAATATTCATCCTGCGCGACTGTCGCCAGAAATTCAGCCGGATGGCCGACGTTCAGATGATAAATCGGCAGAGATGGATGGTCTCGCGCAACAACATGGTCATCATCGTTTTGAATGGACGCATCGCCGTTTTGATGGCAGTGATATCCTGGTTGATGTCAGTCTGACCAAGGTGGAATTATCTGGGCGCCCGGTTTTATTGGTGGTCTGGCATGATTTGACGGAACGAAAAAAAGCTGAAGAAGCCGAGCGTCAGCGCGAAAAACGTTGGCTGCTAGCGCTCGATGCGAGCGGCGATGGCGTTTGGGATTGGGATCTGGAAACCAATCGGGTCTTTTTCTCGGCGCGCTGGAAAGCCATGCTGGGTCATGCGGAAGATGAAGTCAGCGATGCCTTGGATGAATGGGATCGTCGCGTTCATCCCGACGAAAAAGAAGCCGTCTATGCCGAAAGAAATCGTCACCTGAACGGCGCCATTCCGCAGTACGTCAAAGAGCACCGACTGCTATGCAAAGACGGTAGCTGGAAATGGATTCTTGATCGCGGCATGGTGGTTGAGCGTTTTCCCGATGGCCGACCACGGCGGATGATTGGCACCCACGCCGATTTGACCGAACGTCGGCAGATGGAAGAACGCCTGCGTTTAGAGCAGGAACGTTTCCGTGCCATGAGCGATGCGTCTCCGGTTGGCATTTTTGTCACCGATGTCGCCGGGCAGGCAACGTATTTGAATGATCGCTGGTGCACGTTGGCCGGCATGACGGAGGCCGCCGGACTGGGCGCGGGCTGGTCTGAAGCGCTGCATCCTGACGATCGGAAGCATACTTTTTCGGTATGGAACCAAGCGGTTATTGATGGTGGACTGTTCACCAATGAACACCGCTTCCTGCATAGCGATGGCCGCGTGGTGTGGACCCAGGTCATGGCCGCGCCGATGCACATCGCGGGGAAGATCGTTGGCTATGTCGGAACGGTGTCCGACATAACTGACCGCCATCTGAATGAACAGCGTCTGGTCGACAGTCTTCGCCGTTTCGATTTGGTTGCTGCGGGTGCCTCCATCGGGATTTGGGAAACGCGTTTCGATCCTGAAAAATGGCAAGCGCAGATTACCAACGACTTGCCGTTTTATTGGTCGCCACGTTTCATCGAAATCATGGGTTATGCCGTCGATGAATTCCCCATGCGTTTGGAGCCCTGGTTGCAGGCCATCCATCCAGATGATCGCGAGCGGGCCTTAGCCGGAGTCGGTGAATGCCTGGCCTTTGGCGTGCCTTATAACGTCGAATATCGCCTGCGTCATAAGTCCGGTGAATATCACTGGTATCATGCGACGGGCGAAGCCGAGCGCGATGCGCAGGGACGCCCACTGCGTTTTGCTGGTTCGATGTCTGACATCACCACGCGTAAACGCGACGAAGAACTGTTGGATCAGGCGCGCGTCCAATTGCTTGATGCGGTTGGCGCGATTGACGCCGGTTTTGCGATGTTCGATGCCGATGATTGCTTAGTCATCAGCAATCATCGCTTTGCTGAGATCTATGGACTGTCTGGTGACCAGCAGATGCCAGGCACGTCCTATCAGGAAATTTTGTCCGCTATGGTTCATGGCGCCCTCCAAAAATTATCAGTGACCTCTGATAGCTGGATCACGGAACGCTTGGCGGAGCATCAGCATCCAGGCTCTGAACAGGAGTTTAACGTCGCTGGTCGTTGGATTCGTATCGCTGAACGACGCACCGCCGATGGCGGAATCGTGTCGCTGCACACCGATGTCACGATCTTGAAACAAGCTCATGACGATATGCGCCAGGCGCGCGACATCGCCGAACAAGCGGCCCGCGCGAAGTCCGATTTCCTTGCGACCATGAGTCATGAGATTCGCACGCCGATGAATGGCGTGATCGGCATGACGTCGCTGTTGCTCGACACGCCATTGACGCCGCAGCAGCGTGATTTTGCGGAAACCGTGCGTACGTGTGGCGACAATTTACTGTCCTTGATCAATGACATTCTTGACTTCAGCAAAATGGAAGCGGGTCACTTACGCCTTGAACACATTTCTTTTAGCCCGCGTCGGTTGGTCGAAGACGCGGTCGCTTTGTTGGCTGAGCAAGCTCAGTCGAAAGGCTTGGAATTAGTCGCGCTGATTGGGGCCGCCGTACCAAGCAAGCTGTTGGGCGACCCTGGGCGCCTGCGTCAGGTCGTGCTCAATCTGTTAAGTAACGCGATCAAATTTACCGCGCGCGGCGAAGTCGTTCTTACGCTTGATCGGGCACCCGATGCCAACGGTCGGGTGCCGCTAACGCTGGCGATACGCGACACCGGGATTGGCATTCCTGAGCAAGCACGCGAACGCATGTTCAAAGCGTTTTCGCAGGCCGACAGTTCAACCACGCGCAAGTTTGGCGGCACCGGCCTGGGCTTAGTGATTTGCCAACGGTTAGTGGTCTTAATGGGCGGCGATATTGATTTCGCCAGCACGGTCGGCGTCGGCACGCAATTTACCTGTCGCATCGTGCTTGATCCGGTGAAAGACGAAGAATCACCGTTAGCCAACCCAGGATTAGTCGGCAAACAGGTGTGGTTGATTGGCGGTCATCCATTGGGACGCCGCGTCATGCGCGACCAAGTATTGGCCTGGGGCATGCGCTGTGATGAAACCGAAAATCCGGACGACGTGGTGGCTTGGTCGGCGACTAAAAAACCAGACCTGCTGGTGATTGATCACGATGTCCGTGGCGGCGGCTTAGTGGTTGGCGTAGCCCTTGCCAGTTATCCCAATCTTGCTGCCGTCCCCAAAATATTGGTCGCCACCACGGGCATGCGCGGAATGGCGGCCGCTGCGACCGAAGCTGGTTTTTCAGGCTTTCTGACCAAACCTTTGCGCCAAGCACAATTGTTTGATTGTCTGTTGGTGGTGCTCGATCAGCTTTCTCGACTGGGCGATCACCCAACCAGTGCAGCGCCAATACTGGTGACGCGCCACACGCTGGCCGAAGATACGCTGCGTCCACGCGTGCTAGTGGTGGAAGATAATCTGGTCAATCGTCAGGTGGCGGTGGCCATGCTGGGTAAAATCGGCTGTCTGTGCGACATTGCCACCAACGGTCAAGAAGCGGTGGAAGCGACCGCCCTTCAGCACTATCAAATCGTCTTCATGGATTGTCAGATGCCGGTGATGGACGGCTTCGCTGCGACCACGGCGATTCGTCAACGTGAAGGCGGCGGTCAACGAGTGCGCATCGTGGCCCTAACGGCCAATGCGATGAGCGGCGATCGTGAGCGCTGCCTCGCTGCGGGCATGGATGATTATCTTTCCAAACCAGTCGGTCCGACCGATTTCGCCAAAGCTTTTGAACGAGCACGCGGAATGAACATTGCACCATTCCCCAGCGCATCGACACCGACACCCAACAGCGAGCCAGCCATTGATGATGTTGCTCTGCGCGCATTGCTCGATGCAACGGACCTCGATACCGTGCGCTCGGTCATCGAATTGATGCGCAACGACGCCACCGCGGTCGTCGAAGAGCTGCGCCAAGCGGCTCAAACCAAAGACGCCGTCGCCCTTGGCCGAATCGCTCATCGCCTCAAAGGATCATCCGGAACGTTGGGCATGCTTCAGGTGCAGAGCCTTTGCCAAACGTTGGAACAGCAGGCATCGCACAAGAAGTTGATCAACCCCGATCAGCAGGTGACCGCCATCGCGGAAGCACTCAGCACGGCCTTACCGCTTTTGGAAAATCACTCGGCAGTAACCGGTTCATAAGCCATAAAATCCATAACGAGAGGCCACGTCCTTCCAGCGCGCGCCGTGATGCGGACGACTTCAAACGAAGCCTTGACGGCTTGGCTCAGACAGGTGTTCAAGTCCTGTGGTATGGTTGTCGACTGCATCATTGGCTCGCGTCACCCGCATGGACGACATTGTGCAATCTCAATCGTCACTGATGAACCTGCGCTCGACGTCCTGGCAGCGGTTTTTGCCCGTCGATGTTATCCTGGTGGCGTTGGTGTATTTCTGTGTCGCGCGGATTGCGTTGGTCTTCGCTTTTGAAAAAACCAATGCCAGCCCCTTTTGGCCACCTGCCGGATTAGCGTTTGCTGCGTTGATTATTTTAGGGCCGCGCGCGCTGCCTGGTATTTTGGTGGGCGCGGTCGGCGCCAACTTGGTGACTTTTCTTGGCAATGGTTTTAGCGATCCGCTGTCGCTGGCGTGGTGGTCGGTGGCGATCGGTGGCGGCAATACCATGGGCGCGTGGGGTGGTTGGTGGGTGGCCGGTCGTCTACGCGCTACGCAGGGTTTTATCCTTGATAGCCGCTGCGCTCTGCGGTTGACCGCTGGCGCAGCGACGGCAGGGCTGTTTGCGGGATTAATCGGCGCGACCGTGGTGGTGTTCGGCACTGGCTTGCCGAGTTTTCTGTGGCCGGTGATTCTGCGCATCTGGTCGGTGGGCGATGCCGCTGGCATCATCGTTATTTTGCCGGCGATCCTGCACTGGTGGTGTCCACCAGCAGAAGCGGCGAAGCGTCACGTGTGGGTTACGTATCTTCTGCTCATTGCCTTGATGTTGGTTCAGGTATTCGCCGCGCCTCATTCACATTGGCCAATGTGGGTGATGCCCGCGGTGCCTTTTTTGAGTGTGGCTTTGCGTTCACGGCGGGCGACGTGGTCCACCGCGAACGGCGTCGTGCTGTTTTTTATCTGGCAGACTATTCAAGGACAAGGTCCGCTGACGGATACGCAAGAAAGCACCGCTCTGCTGCATGTGCAGCTCACCATGTCGATCTTGGTGGCGTTGTTGGTCGTTGATGGCTGGTGGTTGAAACAACCCGTGCGATCCCCCGCCAATCAGGGCCTTGACCTGCTGTTTGGTGGACACCTTCCGCAGCGCGTCGCGCGAGTGGTGCCTGCGATCGCTATTACCCTGCTGGGGGTGGCGATCTCGCTTACCACCTGGAGTTCGTTGCTGCGACAGCAGGACCAGAACATCGCCAAAAATGCAGATCAAAGGGCTCAGAATATCGCTGGGCATTTCACCGCGCGCCTGGAAGACCTGAAGAATTCCGTCCAGCGCATCGCCTCACGTTGGGAAAATGCGAAAGGCACGACGGAAGACCTGTGGCGAAAAGATGCCGCGATTTACCACCAGGACTTTGGCTGTTTGCAGGCTTTGGAGTGGATCGATCGCGACACCGTTATTCGCTGGATCGAACCGCTGGCGGGCAATGAACGCGCGCTCGGTCTACGCCTGTCGGACGAACCGGTGCGGCGGGCGGCGCTGGAGCGCTCGCAGGCGGAACATCAGTCTATGTTCACCTCCATCATCACGCTCAAACAGGGCGGCCTGGGTTTCCTGATGTATTCGCCCATCGTCGTCGATGACAAATCCGACGGCTTCATCGTCGCGGTCTTTCGCCTCGACGATTTCATTCGCTTCATGCAAAAGGCAACCAATGCCTGGCAGACGGATTACCACGTTCAGTTCCGTCAAGATGATCAGCTGGTCTTTGATTCCCTGCCCGAAGCGCCCGAAGCGCGAACGGCCATCCCCGCAAACCTGCATGGTCATCAGGCGCTGATTCTTGCTCAGCCGCTAACGATTCATGCCATTCCCACCGCCGCCACCAAAGCGGAGCAAACCAGTTCGTTGCCCGCCTTGGTGCTGAATGCTGGTCTGCTGTTGTCGACGCTTATTGGTATCAGCATCACCTTGATGGGCGTGGCGCTGACCCATGCGGAACGTTCGCAGGACGCGTCGCAGGCGAAGGCGCGTTTTCTGGCCACCATGAGCCATGAGATTCGCACGCCGATGAATGGCATTTTGGGCGCGGTGGAATTGGCCTTGGCCCGGCCGCTTGATGAGGAAGCGCGTGGTCATCTGACGCTGGTCGATCAGTGCGGACGCACGCTGTTGGCGATTATCAATGACATCCTCGATTTTTCGAAAATTGAATCCGGTAAATTGGTACTGGAACGAATCCCGCTCGATTTGAGCGAGGAGGTCCGCCAGATCGCTACGTTGTTCACGCCCATGGCCCGCGACAAAGGGCTGGAATTGGTGGTCGTGATCGACCCTGCGTTGACCTCATACGTGCTGGGCGATCCGGTCCGTCTGCGTCAGATGCTGCTGAACCTGATGTCGAATGCCCTCAAATTTACCGAGCAAGGACGGATTAGCATTGAAGTCCAGCAGGTGGGCGGAACCGCTGATTGCCCTCTGATCGAGCTTCGCTGCCGCGACTCTGGCATCGGCATGAATCCAGCCGCGCTGGCGAAATTATTTACGGCGTTCACCCAGGCCGACGCCTCGACCACGCGCCGGTTTGGTGGCACCGGCCTGGGGCTGGCGATTGTGCAGCAACTGGTGCAGTTGTGGGGCGGCACTATTCGCTGCGACAGCACTCCAGGCACTGGCAGTACTTTCATCATCACGCTGTCGATGCCGACCACGTTGCTGGCGCCCAAGCACAGCATGTCGCGGTCGATTCAGCTGCCGCCAGCGGCGCCCATCAGCCCGTTACCGACAGGAACGACCAAACTGGTGGACGCGTCTGACGCGACGGTGGCAGTCGCCAGCGCCGCCGTCGCGACAGACGCCAGCGTTTCGCCAGCGCCAGTCGCGCTGCGGGCGTTGTTGGCGGAAGACAATCCGATTAATCAACGGCTGGCTTCCTCCATGCTCAAAAAACTTGGATGCACGGTCGACGCCGTCGCCGATGGCGAAAAAGCCGTCGCCTGCTGCGCCGTGACCAATTTTGATGTGGTGTTCATGGATATGCAGATGCCGGTCATGGATGGCCTTGAAGCCGCCCGACGCATCCGCGCTGGCGAGCCTGCCGGGCAGCGCGTACCGATCATTGCGCTCACCGCCAATGCCTTCAGCGAAGACGAAGCCGCCTGCCTCGCCGCCGGCATGGACGCCTTCCTCAGCAAGCCGGTCAGTGTCGCGGACCTCAAAGGAATGATCGAGCGATTC
>JANMYZ010000005.1:0-1793 GCA_031382605.1 Planctomycetota bacterium
CAGCACGTTTTCACGGATCCGCATGCCGTCGAATTTTCAGAC
This sequence comes from Planctomycetota bacterium, assembly GCA_031382605.1. Taxonomy (GTDB): domain Bacteria; phylum Planctomycetota; class UBA11346; order UBA11346; family UBA11346; genus BOG-1363. The sequence goes on from JANMYZ010000005.1 coordinate 43, forward strand.
ACTCGCTGCGATTATGGTGAAGACCGCTGGATTCGTGTTGGCATGGTTGGCAATCGCCTGCTGGTTGTCGCGGTAGCCTTTACCGAACGAGGACATCGATTCCGAATCATCAGTGCTATGCCAGCGCCAAAGGCCCTGCGCCAACTTTACGAAGAGGGAAACTGAACCATGAAAACACGCACCCCACGCACGCTCCGTCTGCGAACGTGCCAGCTTTGACCAAGGCTCAATCCGCCGCGCTGGTACGTCGAATCGCGAAAGCCCGCAGCAAAAATGGCGGAATAACTACCGACGCGGATATTCCCGAAAACGTTCCACCACACGCTCAGGTGGTGCATGGCCCCGCCCGTCGTGGCCGTCCACGTCAAACCGCCGAAGGCACCCAGCCGGTAACGCTACGTCTGCCGCGCCAGGTGCTGTCGTACTTCAAGCGAGGTGGCCCAGGCTGGCAGACCAGGGCAGTTGCTGCGCTCACGAAAGCGGCAGAACACGGCGAGTAGTTTCCACTTTTGTTTGGGCAGTCCCAGAGGCATGAAACGAACGAAGGCCGCAGGGTTTTCACCCTGCGGCCTTCGTTGGTGGCCATGACGTTATTTCACTCAGAACGCGGGGTCTTGGTCAGGTGGCGGTTGTTGAACATTGCCGCGACCGCGACGACCGCCTCCGCCATTCATCGCTTTTACTACTTCAGCGAGAGGCGCGAGTGGCCATTTGACTTCGATGAGGGCTCGACCGTCGGCGGCGGTGCCGGCCATGCTGATAGGGTCGCCAGATTTGACGGTGTCCGGGATCTGGACCATGGCGTCCATGCCGCTCACCTTCATGGCAGCACGCATGTAACCGATGAAATCCAGATCGCCATAAAGATGACGGCCAGCGCCGATGGTCTTTTCCGCGGCGTTCTTCATGCCTTTGCCGGTGCCTGCGATCAGAGCATCGAGTTGAGCGGGATCTTGCGCCATGACGAACCAGCCTTTAGGCGTGGCGAATTCCTGATCCTGATCCCACATTTTCATTTGCTGGGCCTGCTCGGGCGGCAATTTCGATTCGTCGAGCGTTACCGACAATTTATGAACAGGGACGCCAGACGGACTCTTACGTTTTGCTTTTGCAAGTGACATGGTCATCCCCATGTTTTCGAATATTTTTCCCACCGCCGTGCCGGGAGCTACAAATTTCATCATCGCATCCATGTCGGCCTCCGCCTTCACGGCGTTCGTACAAGCGTAGACACTCTCCGACTGAAAAGGCGCAGTTTCGCTTTCGACGGCACGTTGGCGAGCAGCGAAATCACCCGAATAGGGCGTTCCCGACGACTTCACGTAGGCAATCAGCTCATCGCTGATCAGATCCTTTCCTTCCGGCTTAGCCTTCAAATCGCCCAAGATTTTTCCCAAGTATGTTGAGATGGCGTTCCAATTCACGCGACCACTCATGGACATCAGTGATGGCTCGGCACCCAGGCGACTTGCCGCACGCGGGCCAGCGATCGCGACAGGCGCAGCCAGGGCAGCGGCGAGGGCTGACCCAGGTTTGGCGGTAATGATAATTTCTTCGCCAATAATGCCGGCTACGTCGAGCCGCAGATCCAGCTGTACCGAGGCAACTTCAGCAGCCACATCCATCATGCCAGCCAGCCCAAGCCCCATGAATTGAGCTGCTTCGGGATTATCTCCATGCTGACCGACCGCCATTTGCGCAAACATGCCCAACATGCCGCCATAGGTCTGGCTCAATTTATCTGGTGCGAT
>JANMYZ010000012.1:0-11207 GCA_031382605.1 Planctomycetota bacterium
CACAAGACTCCCGCCCAATGCTCAAGTTCGAAGTGCTGAATACCGCCTTTAAAGGCAAGCAATTCAAATTCAAAGACGCCCTACTGGTCGGTAGCGGAGTCGCTTGTCAAATTCGCGCTCAGCACGGCGACATGAAAGACGTCCACGCGCGTTTCTACGCCGATGGGCTAAAATCGATGGTCGAGATCGGCTGCAAAGAAGCGCACCTCTACGTCAATAACCGCGATGTCGTTCGCCACGAACTGCGACACGGCGATGAACTGGTCATCGGCCCCCTCCGTTTCCGCGTAATCGATGACAATCGCATCAGCAGCGGCGCCATCCGAATCGATCAATTAATCGAAGACCTAAACAACTCAGAAGAATCTGAGGTCTACGACTTCGCTAAAGAAGATTTATTCTACCGCACGACCAAAGAGCCCTCGCTACGCACCAACATCGCCTTCGTTATTCCAAGCAGAGACCGTTACCTTGAGCAAGCGCAAGTATTTCTTTCGCGCTTGGTAAAAGGCTGCGGCATGGAAGAAGAAAAGGTCGACGCCTTCATGACCTGCGTAAAAGAGCTGATTCTCAATGCACATCGGCACGGTCACAAATACGACGAAACTAAACAGATCGTCGTTCGCTACCGTGATCTTGGCGATCGTATAAGCATGGGCATTCTGGATCAGGGCCCAGGCTTTGACCACAAAACCATGCTCGACGGTGTAAAATCCAAGAACGCAACACAAGCCGCTCGCGAGCGCTATCAAGCCGGCGGTTTCGGCGGCTTAGGCTTTCAATTGGTTAGCAAATTGGCCGATGAATTAGTCTACAATGAAGCGGGTAATCAGGCGACGTTCGTGATCAAGAAGGTTAGCGGATAGGAATTTCAGCTTCGATATTGATGTGACCAATTCGGCTTTAACTAGAATTAAAAGCCTGCAGATCGTGGCATTTGTGCTCGTTGACTGTCTTCTATCCCAAGCATGAAAATGAAACAGAAGCCATTAGCCGATCCTGAGAAGTCTGGGTTCTAACGCTGGGTTTAGGTTTACAGGTTCAAGGCGTCAAACCACCAATACAAAAAATAATGCGGACAGAGGGACTCGAACCCTCAAGTCTTGCGACACTGGGACCTAAACCCAGCGCGTATGCCAATTCCGCCATGTCCGCACGAATGAGAGCCGAAGGCTAGGTGCGTGTCTGAATTTCGCTACTAGCGCTTTTGCCAAACAAAATTTAGAGGGTCACCGTCTACCGGCCACGGGTCACCGACAACAGGCCATAGATCGTCAACCCACACCATAGGCGAGGCGGCAAAAAACGAAAATCCCTCCGTCACCGGAGGGGTTTCGCTGAAGCTTGCGTTTTGTGCGGGCTCAATATTCGACGAGCATATCTTCCATCATCAGGCTATTTTGCTCCATGTATGTCGCACCTTCGATTGACAGTGGGGCAAATGGGATGAGTTGCAGACGCGTTCTGGGAATCGGCGTTTTATTGTATTCGCACAGGCCGAAAGGTAACGGGCGACTCGATTCAATTTTGCGTAGGGCACGGTCGATCTGCCAGACAATGTCTTTTTCATCGCCAGCCACGCCCAGGCTGAGGTCTTGCAAGTCAGCATCGGAGCCGCGTTCGGCAAGGTGATTCGGAGTGGTGTGGCCGTCTTCGGCGTCAATGGCATCCTTGACCAAACCCGCGATGTCATTGGTGATTTCATGGCGTCTGGTCAAAAGAATTTGCCGCCATTTCGCCAATTCATCCGGCGGGAAAGGGCACTTGTAGGTAATAACTGGCACTACGGGAGTGACCTTAGCAACGACTTTCGCAACGACCTTAGCAACGACTTTCGCAACGACTTTCGCAACGACTTTCGCTGACTTTTCAACCACGGGTGCGTCCTTTGCTGCAACGGCCTTAGTCACCGTTTGCACGGTGCTTTTCGCTACGGCAGCTGATTTGTTTGGTGCTGTTTTGGCTGCCAAAGCGGCAGGCTTGTCTGGGATCGTTGCGGCTTTCGTTGCAACGATCTTCGTCGTCATCGGCTTCGTGGGAACCGTTGCTGTTTTCGCGGCAACGATTTTTGCCGTCACTGGCTTGGCCGGGGTCGTTACGATTTTCACTGGAGCTGCTTTCGCTGGAGCTGGTTTGGCCACTGGCTTGGCCGGAGCTGGCTTGGCCGCCGATTTTGCCGGAGCGGCTTTTGCCGGAGCTAGCTTGGCCGGAGCCGATTTGGCAACTGGCTTGAGGGCGACTTTATTTTTGGCCGCAGCCGAGCCGCTCTTATCCTTGCTCTTATCGCTCTTATCCTTGCTGTTTTTTCCGTCTTTGGTCTCTGTCGCCTTGGCCTTAGTGGTTTTGGCGTTGTTGATTTTACTCATCTAAAACTCCTGAGCTTCGAACGGGCGCAGACACTAGACCAGTCGTTCAGCTTTCAAGCTCCAACCCTTCCGCTCGTCCCCAAGCAGGTGACGGTGGCTGAATCGCACGATTTTTAGTGCTTGACGGCGTGCTGATTGATCTGGCAGAGCGCTGAGGATATGCCTTCGCCCCTCCCCCGAATCATGCGGTCTTTGGATGACACCCGTTGCCAAAGTCGCCCTCCCTTCGCAAGCAACAGCGCAGGCATCATCACAGGCAACGAACAGGACATTATTTTTTCATGGCGGTAGCAAGCAGTCCTAATACGGAAGTCGTCGGCGGCGTCCCACTCATGTCGGTGATCGGCACCCCTCGCACCATGGGCGGGCACCTTGGATCACGGCTTAAATCAAAGCTTCAGGTATTGTCCCAGTATCTCGCCAATCAACTTTGTACCCAGGCCTTGGCGGCTGGGCATCAACTGACCACCAACAAGCTGCGTGAATTACTTTTGCCAGCCACTGACCACCTCCAGCGCCAGGACCCATCGCTGTGGATGGAGTTAGAAGCCATGGCTCAGGCCAGCGAGCTGCCGTTGAGCGATCTTTTGCTCATTCATGGCTATGGAGATCTGCTCAGCTACTTCCATTGTCAGATTCCTCCTCAGCCAAGTACCTTTGTCGCGATCGACAGCACACATACCAAAAGCGGCAATGCTTTGATGTCCTTGTGTTGGTACCTTGATCCGGCGCTATTTCCGTATTTGACCCTGTTACGCCGCATTCCGACGCATGGACCTGCGACCCTTTGTCTGACCATGGCGGGCCTGGGTCCGGTCGCGGGAATATCAGAGGCCGGTGTTGCGGTAGCGACGAACGAGATGCGCGTGCGCGATGGCGTTTCAGGTACGTTCACCAATCATTTGCTGTCGTCGATGTTGTCGTCACCAGGATTTGATGACGTCCAACGTCGCGCCCAGATTGGCCCCCGCCACGGTGGGGCCGCTCTTCATGGATTGTCTGGTAAAGGCGAGCGTTTCACCGTTGAAGTTAGCGGTCAGCAGACCGCGCGTTTAAACGACGCGCTGCCAAATGCACCACGCGTTCACACCAATCATCCGCTGGCCGAATCGCTGATGCCGATGTCTGGCTCCATCGACGGCACCAGCAAAATGCGTCTAGAGCAAATCGCTGGTCAAGTGATCGCCGTCAATGGGGTGACGCCAGCGATCATCAGCGAGTGGTTCGGTATGGGTACAGACACCCAAACGATCAAACGTGTGGAAGCCGATTCTAAGCGCGTGCCGATCTCGCTGGTGCTGGTGGTTCTTGATCCGCAAAAGAAAGAAATGCATCTGTGTCGCAGCGGCGTTCCGTCTGGCTTAGAGACTATCAAACTGTGATCATCGTGCGCCTGCGCGGGCGATGGCGCGAGGAACTACTCGCGACCAACTGGCGCTGGCTGCTGATGCCGGCCTGGCTGATATTTCGCCCGTTGGTGTGGTTGCGTAATCTCAGTTTTGATCTCGGTTGGCGCAAACCTCAGCGCCTTTCGGTGCCGGTGTGGTCGGTTGGAAATCTGACCGCAGGTGGCACGGGAAAGACTCCGTTAACCCGCTATCTAGCCCGCTGGGCCATCGCGCACGGCCTTCAGCCAGCGATCATCAGTCGTGGCTATCACGCAGAAAAATCCGGCGCGAACGACGAAGCGCGTACCGTCAGTGAATGCCCGGTGATCTGCAATCCTGATCGCGTCGCCGCTGGTCGACAAGCCATCGCCAATGGAGCAACCTGTTTAATCATGGATGATGGGTTTCAGCACCGACGTTTACATCGCGATGTGGATTTCGTACTGATCGACGCGACCCGCCCGTGGGGAGCCGACGATGGTTCCGCTGGGGCGACTTTGCCGCTGGGATATTTACGTGAAAGCCCAGGCGCACTGAAACGCTCCAGCATGGTGGTGCTGACCCGTAGCACGTTGATTGCCGCGCCGTTGCTGGCTCACTTAGAACACGAAGTCTTGGTCTACGAAAAGCCCGTCATTCACGTCGAAGATCAATCCGCGTCATTGCGCTCGCTCACCGCAAGTGGCTCCCCTGCTGATATTACCGAGCTTTGCGGGCGTGCTGTGGTCTTGGTCAGTGGACTCGGCAATCCGCTTGGCTTCGAACACGCTGCGCTCGGCTATGGTTGGCAGGTGATCGCCAGCTTTCGTTTTCCCGATCATCATCACTACGACGCCAGCGACATCGCCACCATGGTGGCCGCCGCCCATCAATACCATGCGACCCTCGTTATCACTGGAAAAGATGCGGTAAAAATCCAGTCGCTCATTTCAGCCGACGATGCGGTTCACTTCAGAGTCTTGGACGTTCACCATGACATTCGCGCTGCCGACCAAGCGCTGCTTGAGCGCTTGCTGACCGCAACACTTTCTGCCAACTCTGCCTGAGCCACATTTCGGTCAGCGTAAACTCGCTCTGGCTGGCATCGGCGCCCCTACGATCTAGCATTCCGACGCCAACGATCTGGAGAATTCCATGCGCCACTTCATTCGTCCCGCTGTGTTGTCCATGACCTGCATGATGAGCGCTTTGTCGGTCGCTGCCGATGCGCCGTCGGGCCAAGTCCTCTTCACCGGTAAACGACAACAGGCCTTGCCGCTGAGCAACGTCGGTGATCCATCTTTGGTCGCCAAGGCACGTCTTTTTGTGACGGTCGATAATGGCAAAACCTGGACCGTTGCCCATGAACTGTTGGTGCCGCCTGGGACTAAAGAGTTGCCCAAGTTCCCCTTCAGCGTCGATCGCGATGGCGCCTTTGGCATCATGCCGTGCATCACGTATCGAAGCGGCCAAAGTGAGCCCGAACCCAAGCCTGGGCAAGCGCCACCATACGTTTTAGTGGTGGACTCTTTGGCCCCAACGATCGCTCGCTTTGACGTGGAATTAATGGGTCGAGCCGCTGCCAAAGCCGTCGTGCGTTTGAGTTGGTCGGTGACCGACGCCAATCCAGACAAAGAACCGATTGCAATTGAAGCCAGCAGCGATGGCGGAGCGCGTTTCACCACTATCCAGCGCGGCGAACTCGATGGCGCGGTTGAGGTCACCGTTTCGGTTGCTGCTGATACCCGCGATCTGCAACTTCGACTGGTAGCGAATGATCGTGCGCGCAATGTGACGGTATCGCCAAGCCGAAACGTGAGCTTAGTGCCAGTCGAGCCGGTGAAAGCCGCCGCTCCGATCGATCCTAAAGAAATGCTGGCCAAAGCGGCGGCCACTTTACCAACGCTCGCCGAAATCGGCGCTGGCGATGCAAAACCATTACCAACCACCACCATCGCCCGGCCAACGCAGAACAACCTCACCGCAGCGACAGCACCGCTGGTCGCGTCACCAGCACCAGCCGTCGTACCAGAAGCGACAACCACACCAGCCGCTCTGCCAAGCGAACGCGCGGATGTGCTGATCAATGGCAAGCCGTATGTCGCGCCTCAGGCAACCACGCCACCGGCTGCTACCATTGCCACTGCGCCAGAAATCATCACCGCTGATAATGCTGTCGACCAAGCGTATGACGATGCCTTGGCTGCGACGCGCTCCCCATCGCCGATCAACTCAAAGACATCCGTGCGAAATTCCGAGCCTGTCGTACCCACGCTGGCATCTGGCGATGGCCAACGACTCCCGGCATCATCGACAGCGATCATCGTCAAAGATGCGGTTAAAACCCTGAGAGATGCGCGCGTGCTCGCGGCCACTGATTTTATTGATGACGCCTGTGACCTCTATGAACGTCTGCAATTCAGCAGCCTCAGCAAAACGGCTTTAGCAGAAGAAGTGAAACTGCTGCTTTCTAAAGAGCGGCCTCGTGATGCTTTGACGGCGATCACCAGCGCTCCCGCTGAAATCATCAGTGATTCCGTGCGCATCGAACACGGTCGCTTGTTGATGCAATTCGAACGCCCAGCCGAAGTCGAGGCCGCCGTCGCTGGCGTCAGTGGCAATGGTGACGAAGCGCGTCCGGCGCTGATGTTGATCGCCAAGTCCTATCGTACACTGGGAAAAACCGCCGAAAGCCAACGCGCTTTCGCGTGGCTTGCTCGTGGTACCGACGCCATTGCCACCGAAGCACGAGCGCTCGTCGGCCGCTGATGCGTCCGCTTTTTCTTGCCGCTGGTGAGGCCGTTCCCGCGCGCAGCTTAGTCGTCGATTGCGGCTTGGTCGGTGCGGCAAGTTACAGTCATTGGCAAGGTTCACCGGCGACGCCAGAGCTTCTCAAAGCCGACAGCAGCACCGCGATCGTGCTCAACGCCGCGCGTGATCCGGCTCGCTGGCTCAGCGGATTTGAGTGGGTCGTCAATGACCATATCGACGCCGATGGTTTGCTAGCGCTGGCCGTGGCGTGCGATCCCCTGCGCGCGTTACCTTTTGCTGAACGCCTCATTGGCGCGGCAGAAGCCGGTGATTTCTGTGCGTGGCCTGGAGAAACCCCATTCCGTTTGATGCTCGCCGTACATCAGCAAATCCGTTCGCTTGAAAAAAATGGCGGCGCTTGGCAGCAAGCATTGGTGGAACATTTCACGCATGAATTAGAACACCTCGTCAGCCTCGCCGATAAACCAGACGACGAGCGCGATCGCCAGACCGCACGCGTTATGGCCGTGCGCGCAGCTTTAGCCGAACAACGTGGTTTCGAAATTGCTACGCGTGACTCGCTGATCAGCGTCGCCTGGGATCGTCGAGTAGGTCATCCTTCCGATGGATTTTTAGCCGTCGATACACCGGACGATCTGCCGGGGTGGGCGTGGTCAGCCGTCGCCAACGACCGTCAATTCCAACTCGCCGCGATGCGCACCAGTGCAGGAACCATTTTCCAACTGGATGCCCCTCGCCATTCTTGGGCCCGCGTCGTCCAGCGTCCAATGATAACGTGGCCCGACCTTTCAGAAGTCGCCGCAACCCTCCAACAACGCGAAACGGCAGCATGTCGCTGGGTCGCCGGAACCTCAGCGCGACAGCATGGCTTCACCTGCGTGCTCACCGCGATCAACCATGACGCGCTCGCGCCATCGCGCCTGCCAATCGAAGACGTGATAACCACCGTCGCTCAGGCGCTTGCTGCCAAGTCAGCATAAGCACTGCCGACACTAGCATCGTCAGAAGGTTCGCCAGCATAGCGCCCGACATGACCGACCACGCTGCTGACCAACTCTCTTCCGTCATTGAACGCACTGGTTCGATTGCCTGCGTCGGACTTGATCCACGCCCAGCGTTATTGCCGCCAGCAATAAAACGCGCCGCATTGGACCGTTTTGGAGACACGCCCGAAGCCGTCGCCGCCGCGTTTTTCGCCTTCAACCGTGGGCTGCTCGATGTCATCGCCAGCCATTGTGCGGCGGTCAAACCGCAATCGGCCTGTTACGAAGCCTATGGCTCTGCAGGAGTCAAAGCGCTGGAAGACACCGTGCGTTACGCGCATGGACTTGGCGTGCCGGTGATCATGGACGCCAAACGCGGCGACATCGGCTCAACCGCTGAGCATTACCAACAGGCTTTTCTTGGCCGCGCACCAAGTCTGACCGGCAGCACGTTGCCTGGGCTCGATTGTGAATGGCTGACCATCAACGGTTATCTTGGCAGCGACGGCGTGTTGCCTTTTCTGGGAAAAGCCCCAGGCAACGGCGGCGTGTTTGTGCTGGTAAAAACCAGCAATCCATCATCAGGCGAATTACAAGATATCCGCGTCGCACCCGGAATACGTGGACCAGAAGCCACCGTAGATGCCAACGCCGTGATGGAAGTTATGGCGCAACTGGTCCACGCCTGGGGCGCCAAACGCCTTGGCGTGTGCGGACTCAGCGATGTCGGCGCCGTCGTCGGCGCAACGTATCCGGCGCAAGCCAAGCGCCTGCGCGAATTGATGCCCAACACAATTTTCCTTATTCCTGGCTACGGCGCACAAGGCGGAACCGCCGCCGATGCGTTAGCCGGTGCACGCTCAGATGGACGCGGAGCCATCGTCAACTCAAGCCGCGCGATTATCGGGGCCTGGCAACAATCAGGCGAGCATGACTGGGCGGGCGCTGCGCGTGCGGCGCTCGATGCGATGAACGCCGATTTAACCACGGCGCGATAATTCACGTTTAAATTCAAAGATCATCGAATCCGAGAGTCCCGTTTTTGCGGAGCCAGAGCCTGGATGAGCTGAGCACTAACTATCACCCTAAAAAACGCAGTTGAAAACCAATTTACCGCAAAGACGCCAAGAGCGCAAAGGACTTGCAGCAAAGACAATGCTCACCTGTTTGGTGAAGACACAAATCAGACGATTTTTATTCAAAACCTTGATTTTCCTATGTGCCCCAACGGGGTATTGCGTCTTCGCGTCTTTGCGGTGGAAGCTTTATTCCAACTGCGTTTTTTAGGATCACCGGGTGTTCCCTGACTTGGAATTCAAGAACAGTAAAAGTGCATGCAGATATACGAGAACTCATTTGAAAAATCTCACGCAGCAGCCAACTCGATCTCGGTGGTATTTATAAGCAGCGTTCTAGAGCGAAATCACTCATGTTAATCATTCACCCGCGTGCTCATTGAGAACTAATAATTGTTCGGCTCGTTTTCCGCGTATTTTGTCGACAGTTTTCAAACGGAGGTTTTATGGCAAAAGCGGTTGTAGACCCTGAGGTTCTTCGCAGTTTTGCGGGGAGTTTAAGCCGATTCACCAATGATTTACGTGAGCGCAGCATTCACCTCCATCAACAATATTCACGCCTCGGAGAATCTTGGCGTGATCAAGAGCAAGAAAAATTTGCTGAGGAATTTTCAGTGATGCTGGCTGCACTGAATCGTTTTGCGACCACGTCCGAACAGCAAGTGCCCGTGTTGATACGCAAAGCCGCTGCGATTCAAGAATACTTGGAAGGCCATTGAGGTGTATAAACGAGCCTCGCTAGATGATCCTGAAGTACTACTCGAATTACGACGTCGTATAATTGACCTCGTTGCTCGTGTTCGTAAAATGCTTAATGAGGCGAATACCGCCAAGCTACGAGCTGAGTTGTGGTTGCGAGATGAGCGCGCTCGTGGCGTAAAACAGCAAGTACTAAAGCATGAAACGCGTTTGGGTGAAACAAGAATCGCTCTGCAAGCGGTTAGCTCTCGAATAGGTAACCCCATGGCGCGAAGTCATGAAACCGAGGAACGAAATTACGTACAAGCCCGTCTGCAATTTGAGCAAACTACGGTTTTAATGCAAAATATTAGTCGCTGGTTAATAAAGTTACCACGCGAGCTAGCAGAGCCAACCGCAACGCTGCAGCACTGTAACGGCACTCTTGATCAACTTGAGCAACAAGCCGTTGCTCAGCTAGATCATATGATCGCGGCCATTGAGCGGTACCATGACGCCGGTCGGCGGCCGTCCCAATCGGCGGTCGATCATGAATAAATCTACCTTAGAGGCTGGTGAACTGAGCGCAGTTGCACGTGAATTGCTCCTGGCTTTTGAGTACACCGCTGAGCTTTGGAAAGATGAATCGCGCAGCGATTTTGAGGTCCAATTTATTGAACCACTTAGCGAAGAAATTAACCGTGCAGCTAAAGCAATAACTCAACTTTCCTCTGTCCTGACACGTCTCCATGTTGATTGTCAATAAAGAAGCGAGCGCTGTATGAATACCAAAGATTTCTCTGAAAGACTTACTGACCACTCAAGTGCGCAACAGTCCAACTCAGAGACAACACGGGAGCGCTCACCTATTCGTTACAACCTCGGGGCTAACGCTGCGCGGATTGCATCCGCTGTTGACGAACTCACACGTCAAGCTGCGCAAGCGCGAGAACTAACGACTAAAGCAAAACAGATAGCCAAACAGACAGAAGCCAAACTGATTATTGATGCCGAACAACAAATCGCAGAACTTACCATTCAACAGGAGCGCACGCTGGCCGAGCATGCCGCAAATCAACTCACATTAAGCGAATGGCATCAAAGTTGGCAACGACGTCTTGAGCATCTTAAGTCCGTAATTCGCAAAACGACCATTGTTAAGCGGCCAATTTCCCACACGCTAGAAAATTTTGATCAGCAGCAATTTCAAAACCAAGTTCAACGCCTTACTTCTTTAACGAAATGCATCGAGACTATTCGAGATCAAATTCAACTCATTGACGAAGTTCTCAAGCGAATTGGCTACCAACGCAATACTTCAGCTATCGCGTATAAATTTAGCGGCCAACCCGAGGAATTGCTGCATCAGCTCCTTCAACGATTACAATCATTACGGCAGCGATTAGCACCTGAGCAATGGCTTATAACGCGTTCTTTTTATCACCCTTTTGTCATTATGATGACTGGACTGCTCGCGGTCGCCATGGGGGTAACAGCGGGATTGCTCACATCGACATTTGTTTCGGATCCCTACATAAAAACCATAATCGCCGGTAGTCTGGTGACTGCAGGGATATTTATTTTGGTACAGTTACTTTTAGCCAGCCAAAGGCGTATTAAACGCATTACTGCAACTGCTCATGATGTTGGCGCAATTGCCAATACCGTGCAGGCCATCACCGAAGCCAATAAAAAAATGCTTGATCCGTTGGTCGTATTGGAGGGTCAGACTAAGGCCATTCTTTCTGCCGAACTCGCCAAGGAGCAAGCCGCCGAAGCTGGTGAGCAGCATATTAAATCATATCGTCAATCACTGGCTCACCGACTAGCTGCACTGACCGAGCGTCACGACATGCATTTTTCCAGCGAAGCTGAGCAGATAACTCATTTCCAGCAAACGGTAGGGCAACAATTTGTCGGTCGTCGCCAAGCATTGAAACAGGCACAACAACAATACGCTGACCG
>JANMYZ010000274.1:0-3628 GCA_031382605.1 Planctomycetota bacterium
ATGGTCATCCAGTTGACCGCGACGGTGTGCGGCCCGAGCTTCGCGGACCGCAGTGGTTTGCGGAAACGAACCGATGGTGGTGGTGGGCAAAGGCGGTAATTGCAGGCGTTTTTGTTGAGTGACGATGCGCTCAGCATAAGGCTTCGGGCGCTGCGCATCCTTCGCGGTGACGGCGTTGGTGCGCTGACGCAGCGCAGGGTTCACAGCGGTCGGGGAATGGGCACGTTCCTCGCGCACTCGCCGACTGATACTCAGTGCCTCAGCAATCGCTGCGTCGCCATGATCAGCGCCGCAGGCAACAGTGGTGAGTTCGTCAAGCTTCTGAACGGCGAAGGCGAGCCACGACATCATCGTCGCATCCAATTCACGTTCCTCGCTCAGGTCTACTGGTACATGAAGTAACGAACAACTGGGTGCCACTTGCAGAGGCGCCGAACGTTGACGGGCCTGGGCTTGGCGGATCAGCGCCAGAGCGCGGTCCACATCGGTGCGCCAGACATTGCGCCCGTCGATCACCCCAAGCGACAACCAGCGGTCACTCGGCAACGAATCAAGAACCTGCGCAAGCTGAGTCGGAGCGCGCACCAGATCAACGTGCAGGCCATGAACTGGCAAGGCGCAGGCAGTGGCAAGATTATCATCCAATGCACCAAAATAACTGGCTACCAACAAGCGCAGCCGTGGATCCACCGCCGATAAATAGCTGTAGGCCTGAAGATAAGCAGAGCGCGTTGCTTCATCAAGATCGGTACACAAGCACGGCTCATCAAGTTGGAGCCAGATCGCCCCAGCCTGGGCCAAAGTGCTGAGAATCTCTGCGTAAATTGGTAATAATGCAGGAAGTAACGCCAGTGGATCACCGCCGTCGGTGCGTTTGGACAGGCGCAGAAAGGTAAGCGGTCCAACCAACACAGGGCGGGTGACTATTCCCAGCGCCAAGGCCTCACGAAATTCAGCAAGCGGTTTACTGGCATCGGCGGTGAAGACCGTCGTCGCATGTAATTCAGGTACCAGATAATGATAATTGGTGTCAAACCACTTCGTCATTTCCAGCGCTGCGACGCCGTCATCTCCGCGAGCCATGCGAAAATACGTACGATGATCGACCGCTCTGCCACCATGACCGAAGCGCGGGGGCACCGCGCCAACTAAGCAACAGGTATCAAGGACATGATCATAGAGGGTGAAGTCGTTGCTTGGCACCACCGCGATGCCGTGGTGTTTCTGTCGTAGCCAGCGCGATGATCTCAGGTCTGAGGTCAAACGATGAAATTCTTCGTCAGTTATTTTTTTCGACCACCAAGATTCCAGCGCACGTTTCAATTCGCGTTTGGCGCCAATGCGAGGGAAACCAAGGGTAGCGGTGGCGATCATGAAAACTCCTGGGGTTGCAGTGGCTGGCAATGATGCGTACGTCCTGGCCCGCACACCAACGCGCTGTCCTCATGGTGACATGAGCGCGTCTCATGGAGTCATCAGATGATTGAAATTCGCCACCTTCGTGCTCTGCAAGCCATTGCTCAACACGGTGGTTTGACTGCTGCGGCAAAGACTTTGCATGTCAGCCAATCGGCCATGTCGCATTTGCTGGCAGAATTAGAACAGCAAGAACGACTGCCATTGCTGCGGCGTGATTGTCGACCGCTGCAATTGACCGTTGCTGGCCGACGCTTGGTCAGCGCAGCAGCCATCATTTTGCCGCATCTGACGGTCCTTGACGAAGATCTTGAACGGCTGCGTCGTGGCACTGCTGGTCGCTTGCTGCTGAGTTTGGAGTGTCATTCCTGTTTCGATTGGTTGGTACCGACACTGGACACCTATCGTGCCAGCCATCCAAAGGTCGAACTTGATGTCCGCATTGGTGCCAGCTTCGCTCCGCTGCCAGCGTTAGCTGATGGTCTGGTTGATCTGGTGATCACCTCAGAAAGAGCAGAATCACCGGGCGTTTGTGCCGATCCGCTTTTCCGTTACCAAATTGTTGCGGTGCTGCCGCCGCTTCATCCCTTGGCAAAAAAAGAACGTCTTCAACCAAAAGATTTTGCTGACCAAACGGTGGTCACCTATCCGGTAGATGAAAGTCGTCTGGATGTTTTCAGCCGTTTTTTGCACCCTGCCGCCGTGGTCCCGAAACAACGCCGTACCGCTGAATTAACCGCCATGATTGTTCAAGTGGTGGCCAGTGGTCACGCCATCGCCGCTCTGCCACAGTGGGCGGTGAATGAAGCCCAGGCCCGTGGCACCGTGGTTACCAGAGCCCTTGGGCGCACGGGACTGTGGAGCGATCTTTTTGCCTTGCGTCGAGCTGAACAAGTAGGCGTGCCATATCTTGATGCGTTCGTGGCTACCGCTCGTCGACAGAGTTTGAAGCATCTTGCTGGCGTGATGCCGGTACCAAATCGCCAGTAAAGCGATGGTTTTACGCTGGCGTTTGAGTGCGGAATTCCAGGCGCGGCTGCCTGTTTTTATGGATCATTAAAGAACGCTCAGCGCGTCAGCTCCAGACCTCGACCGTTGGTGCGCTCATCCCAGGCAGCCAGACGATACGATCGGGTTTGATGGCTTCGCCGCGAGCAAAAGCGACGGTATTTTCAGCTGATTGAACTTCCATTTGATAACGACCATCGTGGCTGCAGCTGCCTTGATGGCAGCAGAGAAAGACATTGGGCAATGTCGCTAGCGGACCGCTGTAGGGTTCGTGATGAAAAACATCGAGGGCCGCGCCAGCCAGATGGCCACTGACTAACAGTTCGTGCAGCATGTGTTCGTCGAGCACTTCGCCGCGACAGGTATTGAGCAAGTACGCGCCCTTACGCATCTGTTTGAGCCGATCGGCAGAAAGAATATTTTCGGTGCGGCGGGTGTAAGGAAGATGAACGGTGACGGCAAGACTGGTTTCTAATAATTCATCAAGCGACACATAACGGACTTGGTGCTGATGTGCCCAGGCGTGGTCCTCAACGATATCGTGGGCGATGACATTCATGCCGAATGCGCGGGCGATCACCGCTACTTGGCGACCGATGCGACCACAACCAAGAATGCCCAGGGTTTTGCCCTGCCATAAAATGCCGGTGAAGCGCTGCCATTTTCCCACACGCAAACCTTCATGCGCTTCAACGAAGCGTCGGCTGAGACTAATCAGCAAACCAAATACTTGTTCGACCACACTACGCGCGGGGGCATCTGGGGTGTAGGTTACCGCCACACCGTTGCGCATGCAGAAGCCGACATCCAAACCATCCAGGCCAACGCCAACGCGGGCAATATGTTTGAGGCGTGGCAAACCAGCGGCGATGACCTCTGCCGGCAGCGGCTCGGTGCCGGCCAACAAAACGTCAACGTCACCGAGCAACGCGGCGGTTTCAGCGGGCGTGTGTTTGCGCCGATGTGGAGACAAGCGAAAGGCAAAGCCACCACGTTCAAGTACGTCGAGCGGATCGCGGGTTGAAAGGCCGTAAGGGTAGCTGGAGATTTGGGTCGTTAGTGTAGTAGGCACGGGGCGGGCATGGTGGAGCGCCGAACAAAAAAACAACGCGGTGGGCGGGCCGCCGACACAACCAACACGCCGACCCCCCCGCCCAAAAAAACCAACAACACAAACACCAAAAATATAATCTAAACAAAAAAA
>JANMYZ010000057.1:0-6613 GCA_031382605.1 Planctomycetota bacterium
CTGGCGATTCCAACAACGGGGCCGCTCGCTGTGGACCGTTGATGCCGAACGGCAATGCAGCACCAAGGCCGTGGAATGGCTCAGCAACCCACAGCACCTGCGCCGTCAGGTCAGCCACCACCAAATGCGCGCCAATCCAGGAGTTAATCGTGCCACGATTTCCAAAGCCGACATCCGCGCCACCGACTCCGGCGCGATCGCGTAGTAATCCCAATAAACTCATCGGCGTATGTCGCTCACGGCCAGCCAGCAACGCATCAGCGCGGGTCATGCGTTTGGTGGTGGTGCCATTCGCGATACGCGCCGCATTGGCTTGGTCATCACGCCACTCTGTACTTAAAAAATGATTGGTCAGCACGAACGTGTCGTTTTCCATCAGTCGCACGCCCATGCCGCGCGGCCCTTTTTCCGCGACCACGACGCGATTCTCTTTACTGCTCGCCAGCAAGAAGCCGTCGCTGACAAAGACCTTTGCCGCACGAATGAGCGTTAATGCTTCATCAATCGTACGACAACGTTCTAAAATATGCCGCACCACCATCACCATCGGGCGACCAACAAATGCTTGGCCATCGGTCGCTGCGGCATTGATCGAAACCCATATGCCTGCTTCATTGAAACCGGTGACGGCACCAGCCATGCCACCCCAGGCCACCGAAACAAATGGGATTCCGCCGTCAACGCGCACGGTGTAAACCACCTTATCTTGGTCAAAACACGAACCGCCTTCAAAATCAAATAGCCGACCAATCAATAGGTGGCCGTCTTGTGCGCGGTTTCCTTTGACCGCCACCGCCGTGCAACCCACCTGCGGCGGATGCACCAACGGATTATCAATTAAATATTGGCTGATGTCATGGAGCGCATGATATTGCAGACCGCGCGTAAACGCCGGACTCACCGACGAAAACGGATCGTGATAGCGTCGATGGCCTTCGGTGATGGCGGCTATTTCCGTAAGTTCCTGCGGTAAGAAATACGAATCGAGTGAGCGGTTATTCCAATTTACCAAACCTAACAATAAATGCCGCGCCCAGAAACTTGGTACCAGTTCAGTGAAAACTCCCATCATCTCGGTTTCAATGCGCGCGATGCTTTGGCCCACCAACGCCCCCTGATAAAAGCCAATTTCGGCGGGCGATCCTTCCAGATGAATGTGGGTAATCGCGCCAACCTGTTCGCGATAACAACGGCCCAGGGTTACCCGTGACCGCTCACTTGCGAGCGAAGCTTCCTGTTGTGCGCTCAGCGTCGGCAACTCCAACTTCGGCATCGCACGCGTGGCCAAGACCATGCCTGTTCCTGGGATACCCAGCATCACCCAAGCGATTCCCAAAACGATCAACGCGCACAACCAGCGAATAATGAACATGGAAGTTACCTGAGCGCAATCCGAGAGCGACGCAACGACGACGTCGCTTCCGCCGAACAAGCGCAGGGCCTGTCTTGCGCAGAACTGCCATATGCCTGCGCAAATTGGCCCTCTTTTTTCATCTGGCTAGCGCGCGTCGCACAACCTAGTCTGATGCGCTCGTTCAACGACTCCCCTGATGAAACGCACATGACTAAGACGCTTAATTTTCAACAAGAACTCACCGGAGTGTTCGGTTATCCGGTCAGTGAAAATCCCTCACAGGTGATGGTCGAAGCGGCTTATCGTCACCACGGTTTGGACTGGCGATATCTTTCGCTCGCCGTCGCGCCGGCAGACTTGGCGACCGCCGTGCAAGGCGCGCGCGCCATGGGCTTTCGCGGCTTCAACTGTACTCAGCCGCACAAAATCGCGGTGATCCCTTATTTGGATGGCTTGGGCGAATCCGCTGCGTTGATGGGCGCGGTGAACTGCGTCGTCCGTCGCGGCGATCGTTTCATTGGTGAAAATACTGATGGTAAAGGATTTCTGCAATCACTGCGCGAAACCATTGATCCGGTGGGAAAAAAGGTAGTGATCTTCGGCGCCGGTGGCGCCGCCCGCGCGATCAGCGTCGAGCTGGCGCTCGCCGGAGTTCGTTCGTTCATCATCGTCAATCGTGAAGAACAACGCGGCCAAGATCTGGTCACGCTGCTGCGTCAGAAAATCGGTGTCGACGCGGAGGCCGTGCTATGGCGCGGTGATTACGCCATACCACGCGACATCGACGTGGTCATCAATGCGACGTCGATCGGCTTGTATCCCGATGTCGATGCGCGTGTGCCGCTTGATCTCAACACGCTGAAACCACACATGATCGTGGCCGATGTCATCCCCAATCCACCCGCCACGCGCCTGATCTGCGACGCACAGGCACGCGGTTGCCGGGTGATTGATGGGCTCGGCATGCTGGTAAATCAAGGTGTCATTGGCATCGTCTTTTGGACCGGCATAACGCCCGATCCACAGATCATGCGCCAAGCACTGGAAAACGTTTTCGCCCGCTAGTTCGTTGCTGCGACCATTTCACGACCGCGATCATTCGCACCCAGGAGTATCTCATGCGTTCACTTTCCAGCTCAACCTTATCGCTCATGGTCATGACCGCCGTGATGTCGCTTACTCTGAGCAGCTGCGGTGATGAGGCCAAGCCTCAGGTCACCGTGGGAACGCCCACCACCAACGCCAACAGCGTGCGCAAGCTCGCGTTCGTGACCAACTTGCCGGCTGATTTCTGGAATATCGCCAAGGCCGGGGTCATCGCTGCCGATGAAGAATTGACGGATTGCACCGTCGAATTCCGCACTGGTGATGGCACCGCTGCGAAGCAAAAAGAAATCGTCGAGGACTTGTTGGTCAAAGGTGTGGTCGGAATTGCCATCAGCCCAGTCGATGCCGGTAACCAAACTGCCATGCTGAATAAAGCCGCTGAGCAAGCACTGTTGGTTTGTCAGGACAGCGATGCGCCAGATTCCAAACGCGCATTTTATCTGGGTACCGACAACATCGCCGCCGGACGCGCCGCCGGAAATCTGATCAAAGAAGCGTTGCCCAAGGGCGGCACCATCATGGCCTTCGTCGGCAAAAAAGATCAACAGAATGCCAAGGAGCGTTTCCAAGGACTGAACGAAGCTCTGAAAGATTCTCAGATTACCGTGCTGGACCTGCGCGCCGATGACGGCGACCGCGCACGCGCCAAAGCCAATGCCGCAGATGCCTTGGTCAAATATCCTGATCTTGCCGGTATGGTCGGCCTGTGGGCCTACAACACGCCCGCTATTTTGAGCGCGCTAAAAGACGCGGGAAAACTGAAGCAGGTGCAGGTCGTGGGGTTTGACGAGGAAGAAGATACATTAACCGGCGTCAAAGTTGGCACCGTCCATGGCACGGTGGTGCAGCAGCCATATGAATTCGGCTATCAGTCCGTGAAGCTGATCGCGCGGCAATTATCTGGTGACAAAACTTTTCTCGCTAACGGCACGTCGCTGTTTGTGCCGACTGAAAATATCACGGCGAGCAACGTCGATACCTTCCGCGCCAAGCTCAACAAACTTCTCGGCAAGTGACCACGCCGTTGGTAGAAATGACCGGCATTGTCAAACGCTTTGGCGGAGTCACCGCCCTGCACGGCGTTGATTTCGCTATCTCACCTGGCGAGGTCGTCGGTCTGATTGGTGAAAATGGTGCGGGCAAATCAACCCTGATGAACGTGCTGGGCGGTCTGCTGCAACCCGATGCGGGCAGCATTCGCATCGACGGTAAAGCCGCCGTGATTCGCTCAGTGGCCGAAGCCACCGCTTTCGGTATCGCTTTTGTCCATCAAGAATTGAGCGTCTTTGCGAACCTTGATATTGCCGGAAATGTTTTTCTTGGCCGCGAGCCACGCCGTGCTGGCGTATGGCTTGATCGCGCGCGCATGCAAAAAGATACCGCGCCCATTCTGCGACGTCTCGGACTTCATCTCGATCCCGCCACGCCACTGGCGCATCTGTCTTTGGCCCAGCGCCAACTGGTTGAAATCGCCAAGGCGCTCTCACTACAAGCACGCCTGATCATCATGGATGAACCGACGTCATCACTGACGCTCAGCGAGAGCGAGCGTCTGCGGACGATCATCGCCGATCTGGCCCGGCAGAATCACGCGGTGGTTTATATTTCACACCGCCTGCATGAACTCACCGCGTGCTGCCAACGGGCCGTGGTGCTGCGCGATGGACGAGGCGTTGGCCATTTGGCGGGCGCCGAATTAACCCACCGCAATTTGGTGCGGCTGATGGTCGGTCGTGATCTGCCGACGGTGCCGACACGTCGGCTGGCGCCCCCCAGCGCTGGCGGACTTAGCGTGCGTGGACTACGCACCAGCGCGTGGCCTGCGCATGCGATCGATCTCGATCTTCGTCGTGGTGAAGTGCTTGGTCTCGCCGGATTAGTCGGCGCTGGACGCAGCGAAATCGCGCGTGCCATTTTCGGCATTGATCATCCGCGTGCAGGCGCCCTTACACTTGATGGCAAACCACTGCGCATCCGCACGCCAACCGACGCCATTCACGCCGGAATCGCACTGATTCCTGAGGACCGTAAACTTGCTGGTCTGGTGGTGGACATGAGCGTGCGCGAAAACACCACGCTCGCGACGCTCCCGCGCCATACCCAGCATGGCTTGCTGCAACGCGTCAGCGAAACACGCGCCACCGCCACCGCCATCACCGAACTCGGCATCAAGACCGCTTCTGGTGAAGTCGTGACGGCGCATTTAAGCGGTGGAAATCAGCAAAAAATAGTGCTCGCCAAATGGCTCGCCACTCAACCGCAGGTCATCATTCTGGACGAGCCAACTCGCGGCGTCGACGTCGGCGCCAAACAAGAAATTTATACGTTGATGCATCGCCTGGCCGCTAACGGTTCTGCCGTGCTGATGATCAGTTCCGATATGGAAGAAGTCATCGCCCAAAGCGATCGCGTGGCGGTGATGTTTGAAGGCGCGTTGGCAGGCATCCTGACCGGCGCACAGATCACCGAAGAATCGGTGATGGAGTTGGCCGTCGGCCACCTCCCTGCGGAAATCGCTGCGAGTAACCTATGAGTCATGTCTCTTTGCTTTCCATCCACCCAACGCTGGCGGAACGCTTGAGCCCATGGCGGCGTGAACTCGCGGTATTGGCGTTGATGATGGTGGTCGCCGTGATCCTCGCGCTGATCAGCCCGCAATTTCTCACCGGACAAAATTTACAAAATCTTGCGCGGCGCATCGGCATGAACGGCATCTTCGCCATCGGCCTGGGCTTCGTCATCATCACCGGAGGCATCGATCTTTCGGTCGGCTCGCTCTTCGCTCTCCTTGGCATCCTGCAATGTTTTTTCTTGGTTGACTGGCAGGTGCCGTGGTGGTTGGCGTTACCCGGCATTCTTGCCAGCGGTGCGCTATTGGGTTTGGGCCACGGCTTACTGATCACCCGCCTGCGCTTGTGGCCATTCGTCGTCACGCTCTGCGGTCTGCTGATTTACCGAGGCACCGCGCAGTTTATCGCCGGGAATAACAGCAAAGGCTTCGGCAACAGCGCGGGCTTCGCGAATATCCAGGCCTGGTTAACTGGCGAGTTTGCCGGTGTGCCGATGCCGTTTTGGATCATGATGGTTGTGGCAATCGTCGGTGGCGTGTTGCTGCATGCGACGGTGTTTGGCCGTCATCTGTATGCCGTCGGCCATAACGAAGAAGCCGCGCGACATTCTGGCATTCGCACCCATGTGGTCATCACGCTCGCCTATGTCCTGTGTGGTTTTACCGCAGCCCTGTCATCAATCCTCTTTGCCTTCGACTTCGGCGGCATCACCCCAAGTAACCACGGTAGTTTCTACGAACTCTACGGCATCGCCGCCGCCGTCGTCGCCGGCTGCAGCCTGCGTGGCGGTCAAGGTTCGGTGGTCGGCATCGTCCTTGGCGTGATTCTCATCCAATTGATCTTCAACTCCGTCAACCTGCTCGGCTGGGACACCTCACTTACTTTTGTCGTCATGGGCGTCGTGATCCTCGCCGGAGCCGCAGCAGATAGTTTGCTGGTACGACCAAAACGGTGAACGGTGATCGTTATCGTCGGTGAAAAATCCGACTCATTTGCCTTTACCGGATTCGGCATGCGGTATTTGCGGTTTGGTGTTTAGAACATCGTCATGCGCGGCCGCCTGATCGTTGACGTTCCCTTTATTGCCGCCGCTGCCAGCCTTGTTCCGCTGTACGGATGGACGCCGCTGGGATGGCTCGCTGCGGCTGCGGTTAGCCTTCACGCCTGGGGCGTGGTGAATCCACGTTCGAGTCTATATATGCCGGTGTGGTGGCGTTTACCGGCACCTAGCGCAGGAAGCGCAGGAGTCGCGCTGACGTTCGACGATGGGCCACATCCCGAACGCACGCCTGCGGTATTGGATTTGCTCGCGCAGCACGGCCAACGTGCGACCTTCTTTGTCATTGGTGAAAACGTTCGCCGTTACCCAGCACTGGTTCGACGTATCGTTGATGAAGGCCACGCCCTTGGTTTGCACAGCGATTCGCATTCCTGGATGTTTAATTGCTGGCCGCCGGGACGCGTGCAACGCGATCTGGAACGCTGTGGTGCTGCCATTACGGATGCCACTGGACGGCCAGCGCCGACCTTGTTCCGTCCGCCAATGGGATTGAAAAATCCGCTGGTCGGTGTCGTCACCGGG
>JANMYZ010000080.1:0-2619 GCA_031382605.1 Planctomycetota bacterium
AGGACGAATAAACGGAGCCAGAGCCATGACTGACATGCTGGTTCGCTCTGCCAAAACGCCAAACATCAACTCACACCAGTGACAGTGGCGTGCAGATGGGAATGTCACGTGCTTCACCGTCTTTTGGTTGCCACTCCGACACGCGCATGGTTCACCGCCACTACGGGCACCTGCTCAGCCGTGACGGTGACGTCAACGCGGTGACGGCGAAAAGGCCCCTGAACATCGAGTCGTAGGTCGTTTTTTAGGACGGCCGGTCGTGCTGGCGGGGAAACCCGCCGGCACGACCGGCCTTTATTTTATTTTTAGGCTGAGCGTCGGCAATTTGGGGACCGGATTGGGGACCAACTGCCCAAAACCGCCCTCCAGCACCCCGCCCTCCAGAAACGGCAAAACCACGGTTTTCACCGTGGTTTTGACGCTATGGAGCGGGCGATGAGACTCGAACTCACGACCTACAGCATGGCAAGCTGTCGCTCTAGCCAACTGAGCTACGCCCGCGCGTAGGGTGGCGGAATATAGGATGGGCGAGGTTTTGTCTAGTGGGCTACTGGCCAGCGTTTCGCTGAGGCTGGTGTTTTGCTGAGGGCTGACCTCCGCAGCTGCACTTTCGCGGTTGGGCCTTGTCTGATTTTTATCCGCTGACTGTTGGGTTTTGCTGCTGGCTGCGGGTTTGGTTTAGCGGTGATCGGGCAGGATCCGATAGGCGCCGCTGCCAACGCTGATGGCTTCGGCGTTGACCTTGATGCTGTGCCAGAGCGTGCCGCGGCCGTTTTCTAATACGGGGGCGTTGGCAATGGCGGCGCTGACGTAGTGTTTGGCGTGGTAGATGGCGTCGCGCAGGTGTTGTCCGCGTGCGAGGCAGGCGGCGATGACGGCGGAGTGGGCACAGCCGGCGCCGTGGACTTTCGAGCGTTTGTGAGTTGGCGCGTCGATGTGGCTGATGCCATCAAGACCGCAGAGCACGTCGATGGTGCGGTCGGCTAAGCCGCCGCCGGTGACCACGACTGGGCAGCCAAAGCGTTTGAAAATCACGGTCGCGGCTTGCTGCATATCTTCGACGCTGAGGCATTCTTCCATGCCGGACAGCAGGGCGGCTTCGAAGCGATTGGGCGTGGTGACGGTGGCGCGCGGCATCAGTTGTTCGCACAGTGCCTGGACCATTTCTGGCTGCAAAATCGGAATGCCACGACTGTCAGCGGCGACCGGATCGACGACGACCTGCAATTTCGGGTGTTCGCGGAGCCAGCGACCAATGACGCGAATGGTGGCGACGCTGGGGATCATTCCGACTTTAACGACGTTTACTGGTAATTCTTCGATCACCGCGTCGAGCTGCGCGTGGACAAAAGCTTCTGGCAGAATGAAAGAACCTTTGGTGTTGGAAAAACTTTGTGCCATTGCCCCAACGACGACCGACGCGGCGTAACATTCCTGCGCGGCGATGGCTTTGATGTCCGCTTGAATGCCGGAACCTCCGGAAGAATCCGAAACGCCGATAGTCAAACAGATCGGTGGAAATGAACGCGCCATGGGCAACCTCGATGGATCAGTGGTCAGAGCCGAACCGTTGATACCAGTGTGACGACGGACGAACCACTGCCAACCGCGAGACCGCCAAGCTCTGTTACCGTGCTACACCCGTGTTCGTTGGATCACGCATTCTGGACGACCAGCTCCGGTTTGCGCCGGACATTTTCACACCGCGCGAACGTAGCCTCCGGGCATTTTACGCACCAGTCGGCGCAATTCGAGCGATAGCAACGTCGCACTGACGGCGGACGGTGGTATTCCGCCAACCCGCACGAGGTCATCAACGGTGCGCGGAGCATCATCGAGCAGCTGATAGATTTGTTTTTCCCGGCCTGACAGCGCAGCTGCGCGGGGGTTTTCGACGGCGACCCCGCCGGTCATGCCCATGGCCATGGTCATGAGCGGTTCGACTTCTTCCAAAATGTGGTCGATGCTGGCCACCAACGTTGCGCCATCGCGAATAAGTTGATTCGAGCCAGCGCATTCGGGATTGTCGATCGGGCCGGGAATTACCAGCACCTCGCGGCCTAATTCCATGGCGAGACGGGCCGTGATCAGAGCGCCGCTGCGGCCGCCAGCTTCGATCACCAAGGTCGCCAAACCGAGCGCAGCGACTAAGCGATTTCGTCTGGGGAAAGTTCCTGGGCTTGGTGGCGTAGCCATGGGAAATTCGCTGATGACGGCGCCGTGACCATCGGCGATACGCAGCGCCAATGGGCGATTTTCTTCTGGATACAATTTATCAAAACCAGAGCCCAACACGGCAATCGTCCGCGCATTGGCACCCAGCGCGGCTTCGTGCGCGACGGTGTCGATGCCACGGGCAAGCCCAGAAATCAGGCATGTTCCCAGACGCGCCAACGCACTGCCGAGGCGATGCGCTTGGCGATGACCATACGCACTGGGTCGACGCGGTCCGACCACGGCGATACCCAAACGATCGCGTGGTTCCAAGGTACCATGCACCCAAATCGCCAATGGTGGATCGCTGAGTTCGTTGAACGCCTGTGGATAGCCTTCGTCTACGCGAGTGATGATACGAACTCCGGCGGCATGCGCTCTGGCGCGTTCATTCGCGGCGTTTTC
>JANMYZ010000126.1:0-2077 GCA_031382605.1 Planctomycetota bacterium
CCATGGCGTGGTCGAGGCGCGCACCTTTCGCTGGGATGGAAAAGACTACGCGGAAGTAGCAGCGCATCCCGAATTCGCACGTCAGAGGAAATAACGATCATGGCTCGCTCAATTGAAACTCAGGCCGTCCACGGCGGCGAACGCCGCGACAAAGCCCATGATTCCCTAGTCACGCCCATCATTTTGGCGACTGCGTATCCATTTGAAAATACCGATGAGCTTCATCGCTATTTTCGCGGTGAACATATTCGCGGCGAAGAATATGGTCGTTACGGCAATCCAACTCAGCAAGTCGCCGAAGCCAAATTAGCCGCGCTCGAAGGCGCACTGCCTAACGGCGGCGAAACCGATGCGCTGCTGACTTCCACCGGCATGTCAGCCATCGTCACCACGCTACTGGCGATGGTAAAACCCGGCACGCATTTGGTCATCACCGCTGACAGCTACCGAAAAACCAGAGTCTTTGTGCGCGAATTCCTGGCGAAATTCGGCATCGAACATACCTCATGTGAACCATCGGTCGAAGGCATCGCTGCCGCGATTAAACCCAATACCAAACTCATTATCACCGAAAGTCCGACCAATCCGTACTTGAATTGCATCGACTTGGAAGCGCTGGTCAAACTCGCCAAAGAAAAACGCGTCAAGACCATGATCGATGCGACGTTGGCGACGCCCTATAATCTTCAGCCACTGAGCTACGGCGTTGATTTGGTGATTCACAGCGCGACCAAATACCTCGGCGGCCATAATGATTTGATGGCTGGCGTGGTAGTTGGCGCCAAGCCGCTGATCGATGCCATTCGCGATCATCAAGGAATGTTCGGTGCGCTCGCCGCACCGTTCACCGCCTACATGCTGATTCGTGGACTCAAAACATTTGCCGTGCGCATGCGCTATCAAAACGAAAGCGGCCAGCGCGTCGCCGAATTTCTGGAAAAACATCCGAAGGTCGAACGTGTTTGGTACCCAGGGCTGCCCAGCCATCCCGCGCACGCCATCGCCAAACGTCAGATGAAGGGATTTAGTTCGCTGATCAGCTTCACCATCAAAGGTGGACTCATCGATGGTTCAAAGGTCGTCGACGCCTGCGAAATTCCTTACCTCGCGCCAAGCTTGGGCGGACCAGAATCGCTGATCGAACAACCCGCGCTGATGAGTTATTACGACAAGTCCCCTGAGGAACGCGCTGCCCTCGGCATCCGCGAAAATTTGATTCGCATGAGCGTTGGACTGGAAGGCACCGACGATTTGATTGCCGATTTGGATCAGGCGCTGAATCGCATTTAAAATCGCCACGCTCGCCACACACGAAGCTGTCCTTTACTGCGGCTAACCTTGCACGGCTGGTGTGCTCATGATCTTCCTCATCATCGAGGAATCACACATGACTATTATTGGCCTGCGCATTGCATTACTCCCGTGTTTGACGGCTTGTCTGGCGACTTTTTCGGCGCTGTCGGCGTCACTCATGGCGCTCGAACAAGTTGGCGAACCCCCTAAGTACCTCACTGAAAAATTCCGCGCTGATTGGCGGATGAAACCGCTGAAGGGCGTACTCGACGAACTCGGCAACTTTCTTGAAAAACCACTGGTGCGTTCGGCCAGCGTCAACGCACTTGGCGAAGATCGTTTGATCGCGCTGGTTGCTAATAAAAAGATCACCTTACGCGAGACACTTGAGCTTCTGGAAAGGAGCCAAGACCTGCATTTCACCGCAGAAACATTACGCTTACGCGTGGAAACATGGGAAGATTTTCGTGATCGAAAAAGACACCCAGTAAATCTCAGTCTGCGTGATTACGCCGTATTCAGCAGCGTACCAGATTTTCCTGCACCAAATTTTGGCTACGTGGGTCGTGGCGGGGATGGCAACGGAGGTGACGTTTTTTCACTCTTCAAGGCCGACGCAAATTCGCACGCCAGTGGCCGCGAGCCTGACGCCAGCGCGGTGGTCGATTGGCTCCAGAAAATCTCGTCAAATGGCGGGCTCGAACTGCGTGGTCACGGCAATGTCTTCGTCTTGGCAACTGACGAAGAAGAAGCGGCCATGCGCAAGGCTCTGCTTGAGGTGCAT
>JANMYZ010000215.1:0-3283 GCA_031382605.1 Planctomycetota bacterium
TTGTTAGGATTTTCGCTGTTTTCTTTGGCCATAACTCAGCTTCGTCAGTTATCGGCGATAGCTTAGATCGGTGGTGGCGTGACCTGCCTGGGAACGGTCGCTTGGCGTTAAGAAACAATGAAAATAAGAACAAGAATAAAGCATCGATATGCATACCAGCCCTCACGCCGGACATATCGATAATGTAACACTTGCTTCTGTTTTCAGCGTTGCAGGATCCCCGCCCCCGCTGTCGCCATATGACGACGTTCGCGGGACTGGAGATTTTATCATGTCGATCGTCACGCATTTCCTGTGGTT
Source organism: Planctomycetota bacterium (assembly GCA_031382605.1). Classification (GTDB taxonomy): domain Bacteria; phylum Planctomycetota; class UBA11346; order UBA11346; family UBA11346; genus BOG-1363. Next base: position 301 of record JANMYZ010000215.1, read on the forward strand.
TTATCGCTCATTTACACGTTCCTTATTGATTTCGATGGTCGTGATGGTGGCCTTAGCCACGGGATTGAGTGGCGCCGACGGTACCGGCACTGGTTTAGCCGGGTCGTATTTCCCCAACGAAACGCTCAGCGGCACGCCGACGGTCACGCGCACCGATGCCCAGGTGAATTTTAATTGGGCCGGTAGTGCGGCGGCGGTGGGCATGCCGGTGGATTCGTTCAGTGTGCGCTGGGAAGGCGAGATCCAGCCGCGTTATAGTGAGTCGTATAAGTTGATCGCACGTACTGATGACGGCGTCAGAATGTGGCTGGATGGAGTATTGGTGGTCGATGCATGGAAATTGCGTGGTGCGGTGGATTCAACTTATGTGTTCACCGCCGTGGCGGGACAGCATTATCGCATTCGCATGGAATATTACGAGCACTTCGGCGCCGCCGTGGCGAAGTTGCAGTGGCAGAGTGCGCATGAGGCGAAGGCCGCAATTCCGACGAGTCAATTATATCCGCTGCCGACGGATATGACGGGTGTGGGCAGCGGTTCGGGATTGTTGGCGTCGTATTTCGCCAACGAAACGCTCAGCGGTACGCCCGTCCTCAATCGCACCGATGCGCGCGTTGATATCGATTGGGTCGGTGGATCTCCGGCGTCTGGCGTGCCAGTGGATTCGTTCAGCGCGCGTTGGGATGGCGAGATTCAGCCGCGTTTCACCGAGACGTATACGTTGATCGCACGCACCGATGACGGCGTGCGGGTGTGGTTGGATAATGCCCTTGTTATTGACGCGTGGAAATTACGCGGCGCGACGGATTCTGTCTGCACGTTCACGGCGCAAGCTGGTCAGCGGTATCGGATTCGTATAGAATATTTTGAGCACACCGGTTCCGCGTCAGCGCGGTTGTGGTGGCAGAGCGCGAGCGAACTTCGCGGGCCAATTCCCACCAGCCAACTCTATCCAACCGCGCCCAATCTGACCGGCATTGGCACCGGCACGGGTTTGATCGCCGCGTATTTTCCTAATGAAAACCTCAGCGGAACGCCAGCGCTCAATCGCACCGATGCGCGCGTCGATTTTGATTGGGCTGGCGGCTCGCCGGGAACTGGCGTGCCGGTGGATTCTTTCAGTGCGCGTTGGGATGGCGAGATCCAACCGCGCTTCAGCGAAAGCTACACGCTGACCGCGCGCACCGATGACGGCGTGCGTTTATGGATTGATAATGCCCTCGTCATCGACGCCTGGAAATTACGCGGCGCGACGGATTCGACCTACACTTTCACTGCCGAAGCAGGACGTCATTACCGCATTCATATGGAATATTTTGAGCGCGGCGGTGCTGCGGTGGCGCGGTTGTGGTGGCAGAGCGCCAGCGAACTGCGTGGTCCGATTGCGACCAGCCAACTCTATCCGGTTGCGCCGAATCTGACTGGCGTTGGTACCGGCACGGGTTTAGCCGCATCATATTTCGCCAACGAAGCGCTCAGCGGCACGCCCATGCTGGCACGCACCGATGCGCGCGTTGATTTCGATTGGGCTGGTGGTTCGCCAGGAACCGGCGTGCCAGTGGATTCGTTCAGCGCCCGCTGGGAAGGCGAGCTGCAGCCGCGCTTCAGCGAAACCTACACCCTTATCGCACGCACCGATGACGGTGTGAAATTATGGCTCGATGATGTGCTGGTCATCGATGCTTGGATATTGCGTGGCGCAACCGATTCGACTTCCACTTTCACCGCGCAAGCCGGACGTCGTTACCGCGTACGAGTGGAATATTTTGAACACGACGGCTCCGCGTCGGCACGGTTATGGTGGCAGAGCGCCAGCGAAATACGCGGCCCGATTGCGACCACGCAACTCTATCCGACGACGATTTCCGTTATTCCCACCATCGCTTTCGCCGCTGCGTCGGCGTCGGTGAGCGAGCGCGTCGGCAGCACGACGGCAACCATTTCGTTGTCCGCTGCCGCAGCGCAGGATGTCACCATCGCCCTGCAAAGCTCCACGAGCGATGCGCAGGTTCCGCCAACCATCACGATTCTCGCCGGACAAACGCAGACCGTTGTGCCCGTGACCATCCTCGACGACACACGCTATGGCACTGATCGTTCGGCGACGTTGTCGCTCAGCGATCCGGTCGGCGCGCTGCTGGGAACGCAAATCACGCAGGTGCTGACCATCCGCAATGTGGATCCCAAACCCACGCTGACCTTCACCGCGCCAACGTCGATGAATTTGGAAAACAGCGGCACTGCATCTATTCCGCTGCGCCTGAGTGCTCCGTCTTCCGTCGTGACGCAGGTCACTCTATCGTTGTCCGGCTCTGCGACTTCCGGCAGCGACTACAGCGCTCCTGGAGCATTATTCGAAATTCCCGCCGATACCCTCGACGCAACTATTTTTGTGACGATTTTACCAGATACTCTCCCCGAATCAGACGAACAGATCATCATCACGCTCAGCGCTCCGGTCGGCTCTGATCTCGGTGCCATCACCACGCACACCATCACCGTCAGCGACGGCAACCAATCGCCAACAATTATCAGTGGTCCAACGCCCGCAGCGAATCCCGTCACCACCAACGCGGTGAGTTTATCCGTGCAAGCCACCGACGACGGCGGCCCGCAAAACCTGAGTTACGCGTGGTCAGTTATCGGTGTCCCTGCTGCCGTGACGTTCACACCAACCACCAGCGCCACGACCACAGCGACCTTTTTAGCACCGGGAACGTACACCATCGCCGTTGCGGTGACCGACGTGCATCTGATGACCGCCAGTGCACAGACCACGCTCACCGTGGTTTCGACTCCGCAGCTCATCACCGTGACACCGACCACCGCCACGGTTTCCGTTCGCGGTACCACGACTTTTGTCGGACGTGCTGCTGATCAATTCGGCACCGCACTGCCGATCATTTGGAGCGTCAGCGGCGGCACCATCGACACTGCTGGTATGTTCACAGCGGGCGACACTGCCGGACCGTTCACCGTGACC
>JANMYZ010000241.1:0-3406 GCA_031382605.1 Planctomycetota bacterium
AACGGAGTTTTTTCTGCGGGTAGCCCACTGACCATGACGTGACCACTGACAGCAACACCTTCATCTTCTTCCATTTCTCCATTGGCTGAAACGCGCACCATTCGCTTGCCTACCCGCATGAAACGGAAAGACGAATTCTCGTGTCCATCCGCAACCGGCACAGCGGGCTCCTCCACCACCAGCGGTCGTCCGTCTCCGCTGAGCGCTAAAGATGTCCAACTGATCATCGCAGAACCGATCAACGACGGATCAAGACGCGGTTCTAAACGCAGGCGATAGCTGAGCTCTGCTTGACGAGTCACGCCGCCGAGGCCCTGGTTGGTTACCACGGTCAAGGCGTCCAAGCCCATCATCAAAATGCCACTCGATTGAAAGGTATCGACCCCAGAACGATCACCCTGACGCTTCCCCAAACAAAGCGGACCGCCAGTGATGCAGGTTGGCGTATGCTGACCTTCTTCATCCGAACTTTGCGCCACTTGTGAGGGCGGTAAGATCGTGAGGTCGAACGCTCGACAGATGACGAAGACCCCCTCCCAAAAATTTCCTTCAAAAGCGGGAAGTGTCGCACGACGACGTTCATCAGCACCTAATTCTAAGAGCACCTGATTCGCCGCTCCTAGCCGTTTTACCGCTTCGCCAACCGTGCATTCACCGGCATCCCAGCGTAAGCGCGTGGGTATTTGTAAATCCAAACTGAGCGGAAATGGGCGTTCGGTGCGAGGCAATCGATCAAGCACGATAGGGAGTCGAATTGGCAGAGTTACTTGCTGTAACACCGCCTGTCCCGTCACCGTCACCACACACGCTCCGTCGATTTGTTTTGGTCCGCGATAAAAAAAATCGATACGACTACCACTCCAATTGGAACCTTGATTGTTAAATTTCAGCGGCTGCCCACCCATGGTCACGCTTAATTTGGGCCGAATACCAAGCACCGCCGTCGGCACTGACAAACTGAAACCTGGGCCACGCTGACCATTCGCCGTGGTATCGCCTTCGCCAAGCAAACGCACGCTCACTTCTTGACCGAGCAGATCCACTCGCGCTTTTTCACCCAGCTTGACCGTCGCGATCAAGCTCACCGACTCCAGAGCCTGAATCGATAGTTGCCCGCTCATGGTACAGCCGGTGAAACGTTCCTGTATGTCGCTCATGGCAACGGAGCTCACATCACTGGGTGTTCCGTCAGCGACTTCAGACCACGTCATGCGACGACCGAACTGATCTTCTACCGACTTCCATGACACCAGCGTGGTGCCTACTTCCGCTGGCGGTACCCGAGGCTCAAGTCGGAAAGCAATGCGAGCATTCGCCGTGCGATTAGTCACAGCGCCTTGACGTTGACGAATGTCAAAATCCTCCACTTCTGCGAGCACCGGACCACAGGGCAAATACAGAGGATGAATCGCTCCAGCTGCTTGACCGCGTAACATCAGCGGCCCACCAGTAGCGATGACTGCCGTACCCGTCACCGCCGATTGATTGCCATAGCGACTGTTGTCGTCCGCTTGATCCAGGCCTTCGCCCGGCTCGATGGCTAACTCGAAAGCGCTACAAATGGCAATGACTCCCTGCCAATAGTTGCCTGATAATGCCGGCAATTCCGCCGTCCGAGCGGCATCTTTCGGGTCCATCAGCAGCGTGGGATTACCGCTGGCTGCCAACAGCGCCACGGCTTCTCCGGCGGTCAGTTGCCCGCCGGGCCATGCCAACGCCGTCGGTGCAAGACGGGTTTCAACCTGCTGCTTTCGCGCTGCTTCTGGTAGAGCGAGCAAGGGGCTGGAAACGGTAAATGTCACATCACCAGCCCATACCAACGCTGCACTCAAAATGAGGACGACACAGCGACCGCTGTGGCGAAAGCGATACGATAATTGGCGCATGACAGCTCCCGTGATTCGTCAATAAGCGTGGCGCAGATCCGCCATCGTGCCAGCAGCGAAGGCACTCATCCCAGGCGAGCGAACCAAGACCATGACATGCGCAAAAAAATCGTCGACCACACTCCGGTCACCACCAACGTCCACCCAGCGCCAACTATCCAGCGCCAGGGACCTAAGGCAGAGGAACCAGGAAGTAACGGAAACGCCGCGCCAACCAAAAGCAGAGCGGTAAATAACAGACTCACCATCAAGTTGATCGTGCCGCCATAACCGGCAACTAATTTGGCCGGATTATCTTCATCGTAATCCGCCAGCCGTGCGCCCAATCCCAAAGCTCCGGCAGAATATCCCACGGCCATACAGGCGATAATACCAGCCTGATACGTGATGATGCCTGGACTCAACGACAACATCACTCCAGACAACACCACCAAGCTGACGCTGATCGGCAAACCAACGAGCAGGGCAAAGGTAAACTTCGCGGTGACTATCCGAGTAGGCGGCCACGGCGCCAACGACAAGATCCACAGACGCCGACCTTCTAAGCTCAGCAGCGGATAGACAAAGCGCCCAGTGAAAGTTGCCAGCGCCATCGCCACTGCCGTCAAATTGAGCAACGACACCACCGGTCGCCACCAATCGTCAAATAAAAATGCCTTTCCAACACGCGGCAGCATTAACAGATAAAAACCTAACAGCCCAAAAAACATGGTGAATTGCAGCACTTGCGCTGGATCGCGCAGAAACAAACGCAAATCTTTTGCCGCCAGTAAACCAAGGTCGGCTGGCAAAAATGGAATCAATCGCCAGTTCCGACTGCGAGTACGCCCACCAACATCTGGACGTCCAGTCAGCGCATCCAAATCCAGCCGCAAACGACGACCAGCAAGCCATTCACCAGCGATCGCCAATACCGCCGCCGTGCTGATCAGTAATGCAGAAAAACGCGCCCATTCCCACCATTGTCCGCTGAGCGCTGCCATCAATGCCTGTTCGGCCCACCACGGCGGCAAATAGGGATTTTCAGCAAAACGGAGTTTACCAATAACCTCGCCCATAAATGCCACCGGCTCGCCGCGTTGTTCCATGCTTCCCAGCACCAGCACCGCGCCAACCATGAGCGCCGCAGCGAGCAGCGCGATGATGCCTTTCAGTCCGCGTCGCAGCAGCGGGATAAGCCGCGCTAACAACAGCGAACCGAGCGCGCCAGCCGCCATACAGCACACCACAAAAGAAAGGACCGCGACCAACGCTCCGCCCGTCATCAGCGCGGCATTCGTCACGCTTAAAAGCCCGTATGAGGTCATCCCTGGAAACAAACGGTCCAACACTAAAGCGCCCACTAACGGCACGGCCAACACCAGCACCGCCCAACTTGACCACAGTCCACCTTCGACGGCACAACCCAAAAAAAGCTGCCGATCCGTCAGCGGCAACTGGGCATGGAATGATGCGGCGCGGCTACGAAACAGCGCTCCCCAGACCAGCACGGCATCGCTGATGGTGACCAAAAAGAACAA
>JANMYZ010000249.1:0-8947 GCA_031382605.1 Planctomycetota bacterium
CCGCAATTCATTGGCGATGCCACCCAAATGTTCGCGTGCGGAAAGGCTTTGACCGATGATGGCGCCGATGGCTTCGATCGCTGGAATCAAGGTTTTCTCGATCACTTGGATCTGCTGAGCGTAAAGATTGGCGTAGTATTTGGGCAGCGTGTTAATGATTTCGACTTTGGGCGCGGGGATAATCGTTGGAGCGCTGGCCGACGCTGCCGTCAGCGCTTCGATCCCGCTGGTCAGACGCTCGATCATAGCGGTCAAGCGTGCCGCCTGTTCGCGACGTTCATCAACCCCGCGTTCATGCGCGAGGCTCGCCGCCGTCGCGGCTGAAACGCCAGCGGTCTGCACCGTCGCGCGCAAATCTCCCAGTTGATCAGAAAGTTTCGCCAACTGCACCACGGCTTTAGAAGCGGGATCATCCGCGCCAGCCAGTTCCTGTCGGCGCGTGTAGATGCGGCAGATGTCTGCCCAGCGTGCGGCTTCCGCTGGCGTGTGCGCACCAACCATCGCTTTGAACTTCAGTAAATTCGCTTCCGCGCCAGTGGTCAGGGTCTGACTTTCTCCGGCGTAGTGATCACGAATAATTTGTTCCAATTCAGGAGCGGTCATTAACGGCACGACCTTGGCAGCGATCTTCGCCATATTGCGATACGAACCCTGCAATTTAAACGGTGGCTCCGTGCGATAGGCATCCGACGTCGCCGCGCTCGCAATATAGTTGGCATTGATCTGGCCTAACACCGTTTGCACGCGTTTGAGATGCGTTAGCACCGCGCTGACATCGCCAAGTTCCAATGCTGAATACGGATGTTCCAACTCGCTGCGTGCCGCCTCGTCACCATTAGCGATGCGCAGCAAGCGATAGAGATCTTGCTGAGGTCGACCAGCCAAGGTTGATAAAACCGGATTCGCCGTCAGCGAGTTTTCTATATAGCTGAGCGCAAACGCTTCGCCGTGTCCGCCCAGAATATCGCCTAAATTGTAGGTGTCGGCGCGATTGGCTAGCATGTCGGGAATCTTGAATTGCTCGCCGGATTCGGTGTACGGATTGCCCGCCATCACCACGACCACCTTTTTTCCACGCAAGTCGTAGGTGCGCGCACGTCCGCGCCAGACACCTTCCATGCGCCGACTGCCGTCACACAACGAGATAAATTTCTGCAAGAACTCGGGGCTGGTGTGCTGGATATCGTCGATGATCAACAGAACGTTGTTGCCCATCTCCAAAGCGAAATTGAGCTTTTCTAATTCCTGACGCGCGGCGGCATTGGGCGCCGAAGCAGGATCGGTGGAGCGCACATCGTGACCAAGTGCTGGTCCATTTATTTTCACGAAGGCCAGACCAAGCACCGAGGCGACGTATTCCACCAAGGTAGTTTTTCCGTACCCAGGCGGGCTGATCAGCAACAGCATGCCCATCAAATCGGTGCGGCGGTTCGCGCCCAAAGCGCCCATTTGCTTGGCCAGATTATCGCCCACCAACGGCAAATAAACTTCGTTGACTAACTTGTTTCGCACAAAGCTAGTAAGCACGCGCGGCTTAAGTTCTTCAATGCGCAACTCTTTGCGCTCGCGTTCAAGTAAACGTCGACGAGTTTCCTGATAGGTGCGAAATGCCGGCACGGAATTTGCCGCGAACTGCCGCAGACGCGCTTCGAATTCGTCGACGTGCAAGGTCAATTTGCGCTCAGTAATACGCCCGTGTTGGCCAAGCAAACCCTCAAGATCGACCTGCGTACGCGCATGCACCACCGCACACGGCAGCCCATCACCAACCACCAACCATGCCGCGATTTCAGCAGCAAGATCGCTGTGCGTCGGCGCCTGCTGCGCAATGAAGGCGTCTAACCACGCGCGCGCTAAACGGAGGGCGGCGTTGGGATCGTCATGCAACGCGCGCAGATCTTCGCGCAACGAATCGAGTGCACCAAGGACGCGCAGATGATCGAGGAATTGTTTTTCCAAGGTCGTCGCCGCACCACTCTTCACCAAATGGGTCAGCGGCACTTCGCCAAGTTCTTCGACTAAATAGCGCCCAGCAGCTTCTGCATGAAGCGTTTCCAGGCCGGACTTCTGCGCGACTTCGCGCACCGCGTTCGCCAGCTCTACCGCTAGCGCTGCCGACGCGGGCGTATCGCCATGGTGACGACGCAGATCGTGCAACGCACGGCATTGACGTTCCCATGCGCCTGCGCGCGGATCTTTCGCTAAGGCACGCCAAGCAAGAATGCCCAGCGCACGCACGCTTGGCGGATGACGCAACAGTCCGCAGGTTTCCCGTAGATGCAGCAACGCTTCCAGAATAAGCGTGGCGTCGTGGTCGTGAATGCCGCGTTCATAACCGTGGTCGTAATGGTCGCCGGCCACCGTGCGCACCAGCGCGGTCAACTGTGCGCGATCCAGCAGGGCGTCTTTCAACCTCGCCAATGATAAGCCGCCGACACCGGCCTCAGCGGCGGACAACACCTGCCAGGCCAGATATTCAGCGCGGTAAACCTGCGGCGTTTCGCTGACCAAATCTTGTTGCCAGAAAGCGCAGGTGGCGGCAAACGTCGGGTCTTCCACCGGCGCAAAATAGTCCGTTCCGGTCAGATGAAACCACATGCCGGTACGCCCTTCGGCGTCGGCGCGTGGCAGCATGGTTAATTCCATCGCCTGAGTATTCACACTAAAACGATGACGTCCCAGTTTGACCGCTTCGCCATCGTAAAGTTCGCTGCGATCACGCAGCGCGCGCACGCCATCTTCGCGCGCGGCTTTGATACGTCCTTCGGCGTCGTCCGCTTTGACGGAGGCTCCTAGGTTGCGCAGATCATCGATCACCGACCGCGCTTTGAGCACCATCGGATCGCTGGCGAAATACGCATTCAATTCATCAAGCGCAGTGAATGTTTTTGCCCGTCTGACGATGCCAGCAATAACCCGATCAGCGGCATTGCCCAAGCCGTCAGCACGTCGTTGGCGTTCGTCGATCAGCGCCTGTTTGCGTGCGGAAAAGCTTTCGTAAATTTCTTCGCGCTTGGTTGCCAAGTCCGCGACAAAGGTTTCGATTTCGGCAAAGCGACCTTCGAGCTCTTCCAGCTGGAGCATCAATTTACCGAGGAATTCATCGCACTTGTCTGGCGTGTCGCTGAGGCTGATCGCGTTGTTCACCGCTTGCGCTAACAACGCTAACTGAGCGGCAAAACCTGCCTTGCCTTCCTTGGTGCCGAGTTCACGCCGACGCGCTTCCAGCAACGCCCGTACACGATTGAGCACGGCGTAGACCGCCGAAATTTGCTCAAGAATCGCCGTGCGTGCATTGGCGTCAGCGATTTCCAAACCATTGATGGTCTCAACCAGCAAATCCAGACCGGCAGCCAGCGCATCGACGCGTTCACGCGGAGCCTTGCCATCAATCACCGAAGCAATCGTCGGTATCTGTGCTTCGAGGGCCGTCAGTTCATTTTGGTAGGTCGCCAACGCCTCAGGACGCATCAGGAATTCAATCGCCGACGCGCTCAGTTCCTGACTTGCCGTGGCTAGGCGTTTATCCAGCGCGTCAAGACGTGCGCCGTCCGCATAACGAATGCCACGTGCACTTTCGACCGCGCCACGTTGACGGCGAAGTTCGGTCAGCGGGCGAACGTAATCGTCGATCGCCGATTTCGTCTCTAGCGCATGCGTACGCAGCAATTCATGTGCAGCGGCTTCTAGCGTCGCGATCTGGCTCGATGCCAACGCCGTCAGTTGCAGAACTTTTTCAAATTCTCCAATTGCTGCGTTGACGCCAGATTTCACCTGCGCCAACAATGGCGCAAGTTCACCGGCTTCAGTTGAGCCAAGCCAATGATAGCTGTCGCCGATGCGCACCACTTGCTTGAGTAATTCCGCGTACGCTTCTCGCGTCGGTTTTTGATTGGCGATCAAGCGATAGAGATTGCGCAGATCGCTGATGCCGCGCACCAAATCGCGATTGCCAATGCGTCCGAGCGAGGAATCACGCACTGGCGATTGCGCCGCGAATTCATCCGACACAAACGGCGTCTGCCAAATTTGCATGGCATGCAGGCGGGTTGGTTCTGGCTGCGCGCGAAACAACGCCATACGTCCATCTGGGAAAAGACTGTAACCATTGCAAACTTGTGGCTGATCAACGCTGCGCGCGATCAGGTTGTAACGCAGGATGACGTACACGCCTTCGGTGTGTTCATAATAAATATAGGCGATGTCTTCGCCATTCGGCGCGCGGTAGGCGCGCACGAATTGCATGCCGGTAAAATCTTGCGGGAAAATTTTGTGCTCGCCATTCGCCAGGTAATAGCCGCCTGGGAAAATGAAGCCGTGGCCTTCGGGCAATTGCTGACAGCTTTGGCCGATAGCGTCGATGCGCACCGCTTCATGAGTGAGCTTATTGTAGACGTAATAGCGAAACTCGTTCTCACGATAAGGGCGGACTTTGAGCAAGATGACGGTGTCCAGGTCAGCATAGCTAATCTCGGCATCATCCATGCCCTGATGCGGGTCTTTCACCGGATCGCTGAGAACACCCGCGCCGCTGGTGGTGTTGTTCTCAATCTTAATGGTGACGTCGCCGTGAATGCTTTCGACAAATACCGTATCGACAATGTTGACGTGTGGATGTGAGCCCTGGACGTGGTTGTCGCGGGTGGTGCGAATCCAGACGAAATCATGGCTTGGCGGAGAAACATAGTCGGCTGAACCGCGATTATCGACGTAGGTGCACGACGTATGATCTTTCGACAGCGCCCAGCGCAAAACCCGCACATCAGAAATGCGTTGGCCAGTCTGAAATGCCGCCAGCACATGCGTGTCACGCCGCAGCAGCTGCAAAAGCCGCGCATCTTTATAGTACTGGAATAGTTCGGAGAAATCTTTCTCGAACCCCGCCCCGGTAAACAACGTCCGCTCAGTCGTCTGAAACGTACCGTCGACAAAACGCAATTCGGCAAAGACGTCCGCCACGCTGGTGGTCGACTTCAATCCCAGGTGAACTTGATACCCCAACACCAAACGATCACCGACCGCGACGATATCGCGCGGAACACAATTGTGCTCGGTGCGTATATGCTCGGTCGCCAACAACGTCGTCAGCGATGCGCCAAACACCGCTAAACGCCGCTCGTTCAGCGCATTGACCTCGCTGAGCAATTGACCCGCGACGGCGTCGAGGCGTTTGCGCACGACCTCATAAGTGCCGGCGTCAAGCGCGGCGGAGACGGGTATTTGTGGCTCGTCAGACATAGCGGTAGGGCCAGTTCATACGGAGTACGGAAGACCGAAAGTTAAAGCTGAACAGCCGCCGTGCACACGGCGGCTGTTCAGGCCTTGTCGTCGCCCGTTTCTAACAGCCCCAGGGTCGCGGCCTGTTTCAGCAGGGCTGATACCTTCGCCGGATCTTTGCCCGCCATGAGCTTTTGCAGCACGGTGGCGATGGAGATATTTTTCAAATCGTTGGACCCGAAGCTGCTCAGGATCGCCTTCACGTCATCTGGCATACTGCGCCCGCCATCCAAATACTCGCGACCGAGTTGTTGGATGACTTTGCTGTTGGCCACCGTGGCATCGAGCGCTTTGCCGGTGCCGACCGCATTGACGAAGCGATCGAAGAACGCGCCATCGCCGCCGATGATTTCGAACTTGGCGTTCTTGAGTGATTCCGCGAGCACGTGCGAACGATGTTCGGCCATCGAAACGTCGCCTTGGATGCGAATCTTTTCGACTTCGACGTTCTTTTCCAAGCGCATGCGGAACTCTTCGTGTTCGCGCGTTTCGCCGTGCAACTTGCCCATGGCGACCGCCTTCTCGGTCAAACCCTTGGCTTCGGCAAGCATGCGGTTTTCGATCGCCGATGCTTCCGCTTCGCCAACTTGTTGAATGGCCAACGCTGACGCTTGTTTGATTTCGACTTCAATAATGCCGCGTTTCTTGGCGGCATCGGATTCGGCTTCCATGACGCGGGCCTTGGCGAAACCTTGTTTCTCCATCGCCACGGCATCGGCTTCTTTGACTTTGGCCATGGCCAAGCCTTCGGCGGCGGCTTCGGCCTGATGGCCTTCGGCGCGACGAATCGAAGCAATCGCCTGTTTTTCGGCAGCGGTCTGATCGGCGTCGGCCAACACCAGTTTTTCACGGGCATTATGCACCGCAGCTTGTTCCGAACCTTCGGCCAACTTGACTTCTTTGATCCGTGCCATTTCGGCTTCTTGGGTCGCCTTGGTGATCGCCACTTCCTTGTGCCGATTAGCTTCCATCTGGGCGCGCACGTCTTTGATGCGTTCTTCTTCTTCGGCGACTTTCTTTTCGACCACGACCCGTTCGCGAATGACCTCGGCGATGTTCTTGCGTTCGATCGCCAGGACTTTTTCTTTCTCGATGGTGGTCAGTTCAACCGCACGTTCGCGGCTAATCGCTTCCAAAGCACGGTTCTTTTCAATGCGTTCGCATTCGACCGCCACCGCACCTTCGCGGTTTTTAGCGGCGACCTCAACTTCACGCTGGGAATTCTCGCGCAGAATGCCGATCTCTTGCTCGGCGGTCAGACGGGCTTCTTCCGCACGTTTGTGTTCTTCGAACTGAACCTTCGATTGTTCGGCTTGTTCGCGCGCACGATTGGTGGCGATTTCACGGTGCTGCTTAGCTTCCGCCTCGGCCTGCTGGCGTTCTAAAGCGAGCAACGCTTCCCGCGCTTCCACGTCTTGCTTCTTGATGATCTTTTCGCCTTCGCGCTGGATCTCATTGGCTTTGATGCGTTGCTGAGTGGTCAAGTCGATGATCTTCTTACGACCTTCGGAATCGAGAATGTTGTCCGGATCGAGCAGTTTGAGCGGAGTTTGTTCGAGGAAATCGATGGCGGCGTCTTCCAGGCTATAACCATTCAGGTCGCGACCGATGATGCGAACGATCTGCTCTTTGAATTGATCGCGTTCATTATAGAGGTCGATGAAGTTCATCTTCTTGCCGACGGTCTTGAGCGCTTCAGAAAACTTGGCTTGGAAGAGCTCTTCCAGCGTCTTGCGATCGCTGGCACGAATCACGCCGACCGATCCGGCGACTTTCAAAACGTCAGCAGCGGTTTTATTGACGCGCACGAAGAAGGTCACTTTGATATCAGCGCGAATGTTGTCTGAGCAGATCAAGCCATTCGATCCCTGACGATCGACTTCGATAGTCTTGAGCGAGATATCCATGATCTCAACGCGATGAATCACCGGTAAAACCAGAGCGCCGGTGAACGTTACCGTTGGCTCTTCGCGTAAGGTATTGACGATCATGGCAAAGCCCTGATCGACCTTACGAAAATACGAGCGCACGAATTGAATGACGCCGAAGACAATGACGATGCCCGCGACGCCGCCGACGAGGGCGAATAGTGAGACGCTGTTTTCCACAACAGAAATGACATCAGCCATAATAGTATACTCCGCTCATGTTAGCCGTTGGTTAAGGGTCGGCCGGTAAGTGGGCGCTACTGTGGGCGTTCTTTTTGGCTTTCCAGTAAAACCGCTTTGGCAGTCGTTGAACGCGATGCCGTAAGGCTTTCCGCTGGCGGTAAGGCTGGCGCTGCTCTGCTGCCAAGTGCGGCGGCATCGGTGGATACATGGCTGAATGGAGCAACGTGATAGACTTGTTTGGACGCGTCGTATTCCACCACCACGGCCATATCATCGCGAATCATCGTCACGCCATCGCGACAAATCACGTTCATCAGGATTCCCGCCCCCGCGTTGTCGCAAGTCGCCGTACCAAATTCTTGGTCGGCGGTTCGCGAAGTGATGCGCACCATGCGCCCGACCAGGCCCTCTTCGCCATGTTCGGTGTGCTGATTAAAGACCACGCGCAATGGCCGCACGGCATAGCCCGTCACGAATAACGAGGGGATGACGACCACGGGAAACAACGCGAGCGAAAACAACGGTCCTGAAATCACCGCGCTCAGTGGAGCACGCAACCACAATTCGCCGGCCATGCTGAGCATCCACGCCAAGAATGCGAAGATCGAAATGATAATCGTCACGGGAACTTTTCCGAACGATAAAAACTCAAGAAAACCGTGGGTTTCATGGCCACCTGGGGCCATGTCCGCATCATGGCCGTGGTGACCAAGATCGTGACCTCCGTCACCATGACCGCCTAAATTAATGTCCAACGCACCGGCAAGCACGCTTATCCAATACAGCAATACCAACGACAAGAGGCCGGTGAATAAAATGGTGGGCAATGCTTGGAGCGCAGCGAGGAATTCCGTCATGGGCGGCAATCTAGAGGCCCTTCGGCAAAGGTCATGCGGAATCGATCCGGCAACGCAGGGCAGGATGGCGCCGCCCTTGGAGAGCGCTGCCGCCGAGCCAGGATGCCGCCCATGCCTGTTGCCTCTGCTTGGACTCCTTGGTTTGCGCGTGCTCGGCGATTTTTGCGCTGGTGGTTTGCCGGTGTGCTGGATCGTCGCGGATGGTTCGCTGGTGTACGATTGGTGCTTACCGGACTTGGGCTTGGGCTTTTGCTGGGTGGCGGTGGCGTGCGTTATTACCGGTTAGTTCTTACGCCGGAATACGCGTTGCCGAAACCCGTCATCAATCCGCCGCCGGGCTTGCGCTGGGTCAAAGTGCGCACGACGGGGTACTGTCCCTGCGCGATTTGCTGCGGGTCGTCCAGCGATGGCTTCACCTCGATCAATCGCGCGGTGGAGACCTATCCTTTCGGGGTCGCGGTCGAGCCGAAGCTGGTGCCGTATCGCACTTTTGTTGACGTGCCGGGGTATGGCTTGGCCATGGTGGACGACACCGGTGGAGCGATGCGCCAAAGCGGCGCGAAAGGAATTGTCCATTTTGACCTGCGTTTCACCACCCACGCCCAGGCAAAACGCTGGGGCGTGCGATCGATGTATGTGGCCTTGCCGGAAAAATGTCCGGCGGCTTTATTGCCAGAATTGCCATGACGCGGCGTGACGCGC
>JANMYZ010000250.1:0-1557 GCA_031382605.1 Planctomycetota bacterium
CAACGCCAGCCCCTCGGCACGGCTCAAACGGATTTTTCGTGGAATTGCCTACATCGGACCCCCCTGGGAAGACCGACATTCTATGGGCCGGGGAATTGATTGCAGGGATTAGGGGGATGAACGCTTACGAAAGCAGGGGAAGGGCTAAACCACAGAGGGCACAGATGGCACAGAGAAAGGCATTCTGATTTTACTCTGTGCCCTCTGTTCCCGCTGTGGTTATACTTCTCCGAGAGTAGTCTTAGCTTGGGTTCCGGCTCCGCTGGCCTGTGTTCTATCGCTGAGTTTGGATGAAGGCTTGCCGACTTCGAACGAGGTCCACCATCCGCCGCCGTGGACTACCTTGTCATTGCCCGAAAATATCGCCCGCAAACCTTTAGTGAGGTCTCTGGCCAAGGAGTGGTCGGTCGCACGCTGGCGAATGCGATTCGCTCGAATCGCGTGGCTCACGCGTACTTGTTCACCGGGCCACGTGGGGTCGGCAAGACCAGCATGGCGCGAATTCTCGCCAAGGCGTTGTGCTGCGAAAACGGCCCGACGGAAAAGCCCTGCGGAGTTTGTCAGAACTGCGTGATGATTACTGACGGGAATCACCCCGACGTCGCCGAAATTGACGCCGCGCGTTTCAGTGGTGTCGATGCCATTCGTGAGTTGTCCGATGGCGCGTCTTTTTCTCCGACGCTGGCGCGCAGTCGCATCTATATCCTCGACGAAGTGCATATGCTCAGCACGGCGGCGTGGAATGCGCTACTGAAGCTATTGGAGGAACCACCTGCGCACGTGCGTTTCATCTTCGCCACCACCGAAGTCGAAAAAGTTTTGGCGACCGTGCTGTCGCGTTGCCAACGGTTTGATTTTCGGGCGATTGATCTGGATGACATCGTCGCGCGTTTGCGCGAAATCTGTGCGACGGAAAAAATCACTTTGTCCGACGCGGTGTTATTCCGCATCGCCCGCGCCGCTGGTGGCGGCATGCGTGATGCGCAAACCATGCTCGATCAACTCATCGCGGTCAGCGATGGCACGGTCAACGAAGAAGACCTCAATTTGCTGTTGGGTGCGGCGCGTGGCGAAGACCTCAATGAATTTCTTGGCGACCTGCTGAATGGTGACGCGGCAAAGGCGCTGGCTGCCCTTGAACGCATTAGTTCTGGTGGCGTTTCGGCTTCGACTTTGCTGGGCCAATTGATTGATCAGGTTCGCGCTTTGCTGCTGATCCAAACCTGTGGCGTGAACTCGCCAGCGGTTCAGCGCCAGGGATTAACCACGGCGATGCTTGAGAGTCGCGCTGCTGCGGTGACGCCTGAAAAAGTCATGCGCATGGCGCAGATTTTGGTGGCCAGCCAGCAAGCGCTGCGTCATGGCGTTGATCCACGTCTGCAATTGGAACTCGCGGCGGTGCGTATTGCTCGCTTAGGCGATGTGCTCGACATCGACGGATTACTCCGCCGCATTGAACGACTAGAACGCGCGCCAACGGGAACCGCCGCCCACCCCAGGTAGGGCCGGGACCGTCGGACGAACGACGGCCACCGGCCCAGCAGGCAATCACCACTT
>JANMYZ010000255.1:0-8445 GCA_031382605.1 Planctomycetota bacterium
GTATTTTGATGCGCAATATGCACGTTTAGTCGCTGAACGTACGGGTGCGGTGATTATTCCGTTAGCGAACCAGGTCGGCGCGCTGGCAGATGCGCAGGACTATCTGTCAACGATTGAGCGCAATGTTCGCGCCTTGGCTGCAGGCCTGACCGTAAAATAAATGGTCAACGGCGATTTAGACATCACGGCTTGGCGGCGTCAGCCAAGCGCTGAGGATGTTCCGCATGCCTGCTGATCCATGCGTTGATCCGCTCATTCAATGTACCAACGTGTCCGTCGGTCACGGGACGATGCCCGTGTTGACCAAGGTGAATTGGACCGTTCAGCGTGGCCAAACGTGGTCAGTGATCGGGCGTAATGGAGTAGGAAAAAGCACACTGTTGGCGACCGTTCTTGGGCGTTTGCCACCGCTCTCCGGTCACCTTCGGCGGCTTCCAGGATTGGTCACCGGAAGTGTTCCACAGCAGTGCGGATTAGTTTCCAATCTACCCGTCACCGTGCGGGAGTTCGTCGAACTCGGTTTATTCGCGCTACCACGCAAGCAGCGCCAATCATTGGTCAATGCCGCACTGCTGACCTGTGGCATCAGCGCATTGGCGAGTTGCCAAGTATGGCAGGTGTCCGGAGGCGAACGTCAGCGGGCGATGATCGCTCGGGCTTTAGCGACTCGCCCGAGTTTGTTGGCGTTGGATGAACCATGTGCTGGACTTGATGCCGTCGCAGAAAGCGAGCTGATGGAAGTGCTCCGTCGACTGAGCGCGGACGGTGTCGCGGTGATTTATATTACGCACGATATCCACCTTGCCGCAACTCAGAGCAGCCACGTCGCGGTGATTGAGCAGGGAACTTTGCTGGAAATGGAACCGCATAAACTGCTCGGACTATGGTCTGGTATCGGAGTTACGGAAAAATGATGAATGAATGGTTAGATGCATGGTCGTTGTTTGCGGCGACGTGGATGTGCGCCTGGATTATGGCGCCATTATTGGCGCTCGTTGGCGTGGCGGTGGTTGCTCGCGGTGCCATCTTCCAAGGCGTCGCAACCGCGCAGGCATCGACCGCCATGGTTGCGGCGATGATCGTGCTCGCCCAGACCGTGCCGTGGTGCGGCACCTCCTGGGCAATTGCTGGTGCGTCTATGTTGGTGGCGATCAGCGCGTCAGTCATCGCCATCAGCGGTCGCAGCAGCGAAGCCGCAAACGGCTGGCTTTTCCTCGCTGCTGGTGCGGCAACGCCATTGTTGTTGTGGCACAGTCCACATGGATTGTCAGAGGTGCAGCATTTGGTCACGTCGAGCCTGATGGGTGCGTCGTGGTACGACGCCATGATATTCGCCGGAATTTTTCTCGGAATCGTTGTGGTTCTGCGGCGTTATGGCTCGCAGGTGCGCTTGGTCCTGCTCGATCGCGAAGTTGCTTCCGATCTTGGTTTACGCGTCAGTTATTGGCAGATAGCGATTGGAGTGGTGCTCGGCACGGTCATTGGGCTGGGGCTGCGAGTTGCAGGATTATTGTTCGTCGCCGGTTGCTTGTTGTTACCAGCGCTGGCAGCCACACAGATGGTCCGAACGACCGCTGCGGTGACGTGGTGTGCGCCTGCTATTGCGTTAATTGCGGCCTTTGGCGGCACGCTTATCGCGCATGTCTGCGACCTGCCGATGGGACAAGCGGTCATCGCGCTGTTGGCGCTGTTGGTGGCAATCATCTGGTTGATCGCCCGTGGTAGGTCACGGAACGGCGTAACCAAGCCCGGCAAGCATTCGGGTTAATGCCAGCAGTGGCAGTCCCGTAATGGCGCTGGCGTCGGCGGAATCGATGGCGCTGAATAAGGCCACGCCACGGCACTCAAGTTTGTAGGCTCCGGCGCAATCCAGTGGTTGATCAGCGTCGACGTAACGCGTCAACGCAGCGCGATCAAGTTGGCGCATGGTCAGTCGCGTGAGGTCGGTGTGGCGCCAACGTTCCGCACCACGGGCGACGACCATCGCGGTGATCAGCAGGTGGGTGCGCCCGCTCAGCAGCGCGAGCTGATCGACGGCTCGTGCTGAGGTGCCTGGTTTGCCCAGGATGGTCCAGGCACCGTTGATTTCGATGGCGGCCAATTGATCGCTGCCAATGACGACGGCCGTGGGATCTTGCTGGGCGATGCTGGCGGCCTTGGCTTCAGCGAGGAATTCGGCCAAATTCTGCGGAGAAAGACCCGGATCTTTGAGCGCTTCTTCGTCGCAGTCAGGGGCCACGGCGCGGAAGGGAATGCCCAGACGCTCCAGCAATTGACGACGATAGCGAGAGGTGCTGGCCAGAATTAAAGCGGGTGCAGTCGACATGGTGGTCATGTTTGGGCCGCTGGCCCAGACGCAAGATCAACGAAAATGGGCCAGGCGAGCAATGGAAAGCTGATTATTTTTTGCCGGAGGTTGGCGATGCACTGCTTGTTCGGTGCTTTCCGCCCCGGATCGTCCCGCCTCCTAAGGAGCCCGCACATGGCACCAGATTCATCTCTTGCTGGCGATCAATCCACCGCTGCTGGTCATTCGATGCCGGATGTCGCCCTCGATTCAGGTGCACGTGTTGGTGGCACGCTCGATAAAGTCGGCATGACCGACATCGAAGTCCCCGTGCGTCTGCGCGACAATGATGGCATGGTGTTTTTGTGTCCGGCGAAAGCCGATGCGTTTGTCAGTCTTGATGATCCGAAAGCTCGTGGCATTCACATGTCGCGGCTGTTCCTGGCTTTGCAGGAAAGCTTCGCCAGCGAGGAATTAAACCTGACGGTGGTCAAGCGTTTACTCTCTCAATTTGTTGGCTCGCATGCCGGTATTAGCCGTAGCGCCTATGTTCATTTGGTCTTCGATTTGCCGGTGAAGCGCCGCGCTTTGGTCAGCGATAACGCTTCGTGGCGTACCTATCCAGTGACGGTGTCGGGCGATTTACGTGGTGGCCATTTTCGTTTCCGTCTGGGCATCACCGCTGCGTATTCCAGCACGTGCCCATGTTCGGCGGCCCTCGCGCGGCAGTTGATCCAAGAAAAATTCCGCAGCGATTTCGTCGATCAGGCAGCGATTTCCACCGACGATATGGCCGCATGGCTGGGTAAAGAGTCGTCGATTTTGGCCACGCCGCACAGCCAACGCAGCTACGCCAAGTTGGAAGTCGAGATCAGCGATCCCGAGCAGGCGCCAACCTTCGTCCAGCTCATCGACTTGGTCGAAGGCGCGCTCAAAACGCCCGTGCAAGCGGCGGTGAAGCGTGAAGACGAACAGGAATTCGCGCGTTTAAATGGCGCGAACCTGATGTTTTGCGAAGACGCCGGCCGTCGCTTGAAGCGCGTCCTAGACGCTGACGCGCGGGTCAGTGATTACCGTGTTGAAGCCGTGCATGTCGAAAGCCTGCACCCGCACAACGCGGTTAGCGTCGTGGTGAAGGGCATCGCCGGCGGCTTTCGCGCCTAGACCGCGTGAGCTCCGGCGATTCATCGGATAAGATAATTTACCGCAAAGCCGCAAAGGCCGCAAAGTGAAGATCAAAAGATAGAGCGATGGCATGGACGCTCTTTTTCGCGTTCGATCGGATTCAATCTGTGAATAATTTAAGCCATTGGTCTTCCCTTGGCGTTCTTTGCGACTTTGCGGTAATTTGTTTGCGAGGGTGGGTAATGAGTAACCGCCCAGCTGATTGTCAGCACGTGATTGCTCGCCCAGCAGGGCGTTGCTAGCGTACGGCCCATGCCACTGACACCGCTTACCGTTCAGCTTTCCGAAGGCCAACAGCGCGAAGCGATGAAACGCTTCCGCGCCAAGTACGCGGAGGAGTTGACCAAGCTCGAAGCTGATTTAACCGATGTATTGACCGCCATCGCCGAGGCGGAATTTCTCGCTCAGTATTTAGGTGAGCAGCCGGAAATCAAAGAGCTCAAGAAACGCCAGGCAGAGGTCGAAACGTTGCAGGTCCGTCGTCAGTACCTGGGCAAACTCATTGATCGTCTGGATCAATATACTCCGGCTGAAAAGCCCTTGGCCGTCGGGGCACCTGTCGCAACTGGGGCACCGAAATCGAGCGGCCTCAAACGTTATTGACCGTGTACGGCCTGTCGGCTTAGGGCGCTATGTCTGCTACCATTTCCTCAATCACCGTTCGCCCTGCACGTTTGAAAGACGTGGTCGGGATTCACGCTCTGCTGACGCATTGGGCGGACAAGAAACTGTTGTTACCGCGCTCGCTCAGTGAGTTATACGAAAACGTCCGTGATTTTATGGTTGCTGAGGCCGAAGTGGGCGGCTTGGTTGGCTGTGCTGCCCTGCACATCGACACCGATAAGATTGCCGAACTGAAAGCGCTGGCGGTGGCGTCGGCGGCACATGGCCAAGGGGTCGGCCGCAAATTGGTCGACGCCTGTTGTCGGGAAGCCGTAAACATTGGTTTGGAGAAAGTATTCTGCCTGACCTATCAGGTCGATTTTTTTACCAAACTAGGATTTGCCAAAGTCGATCGTTCACGCTTGCCAGACAAAGTGTGGAGCGAATGTATTCGCTGTCATCGCTTCTTGGACTGTGACGAAGTCGCCATGTGGCGAGCAGTCGGACCCTGACATGGTGTGGGCTTGGCCGCGGACGTTGATGCGGCGGGTACTTTTTCATACGCCGCTTCGTCGATTTTTATTCCCACGCTATCAATACGCGTTCACTCCGCGTCAGCTCGCGGTGTTAGTCCAGTTGCTAGACGAGGCTCGGCGTGTACCTGGAGAGATTCTGGAAGTCGGATGTTTTGTCGGAGCGACCACGGTTTTTCTCAATCAGCATCTGCATGCAGAAGGCGATGTGCGGCGTTATACCTGCATTGATACTTTTCAGGGTTTCACCGTGGAAGACGTCGCTTTTGAGCAACAGACGCGCGGCAAACAACTGGATGCGATGCAGCGCGAGTGCTTGTTTGGTATGAATGACCAACGCTGGTTTGACTACACCATGCGCCTGAATGGCTTTGAAAATGTCACCAGCATCAAGGGCGACATCAAATCCATCGACCTCGCGGCGCAGGTTCCCGCCATCGCCTTTGCGTTGCTGGATGTGGATTTGTATCAGCCAACGCGCGCGGCTCTGGCTCAGGTTTGGCCATTGTTGACCAAAGGCGGCGTGGTGGTGATTGACGATTGTCGGACCGCTCATGCTTTTGACGGCGCGCACCAGGCATGGTCAGAATTTATCACCACACATGGACTCATTTCAGAAATAGTTGAAAACAAACTTGCGATTTTACGTAAACGTTAACCTGGAGACCACTATGCTGCGTTCATCTCTGTTCTTGAGCATGACTTTTTACATCTTCTCTGCCGTGTTTGCGGCTGAAGGCGAGAAAATGCCGTTATGGGATGGCCAAGCGCCGCTCGGTAATGGCACTACCGAGCCAGTTCCTGCGGATGCGATCATCACGCTCCATCGCCCAGCGAAACCAAATGGTACGGTGCTGGTGATTTGTCCGGGCGGTGGCTACGGCGTGCGCGTCAGCGGCGGAGAAGGCCACAGCATCGCCGCGTGGTTGAATAAGCACCATATTACTGGCGTGGTGCTGGATTACCGCTTACCCAGAGGCCGTTCTGCGGTGCCGTTGCTGGACGCTCAACGCGCGATTCGCCTGACGCGCGCACACGCCAAAGAGTGGAATATCGACGCGCAAAAAGTCGGCATCATTGGCTTTTCGGCGGGCGGACACTTGGCGGCAAGCGCAGCGACGTTGTCTGAACCAGGGAATGCCAGCGCCACCGATCCTGTGCTGCGGCTGTCGAGTCGTCCGGATTTTGCGATCTTGGTTTATCCGGTGATCTCGATGCAAGAGGGCCTGACGCACGGCGGTTCGCGAAATAGTTTACTCGGTCAAAAGCCAACTCCAGAACTGGTCCAGCGTTTTTCCACCGAACGCCAAGTGAACGCCAAAACGCCTCCGTGTTATCTGGTTCACGCGGTCGATGACACCTTGGTTGTGATTGAGAATAGCCGTGTATTTGCCGCCGCTATGCGCACCGCCAAACGCCCAGTCGAATTACTGGAACCCGCCACCGGTGGCCACGGATTTAATGGCCAAAAAGGCCCCGGCTGGGATGCCTGGCAAAGCGGAAGTTTGGTCTGGCTTGCAGGGTTGAAGTTCATTTCTAATGCCGACGCCGGTCAGTA
This sequence comes from Planctomycetota bacterium, assembly GCA_031382605.1. Classification (GTDB taxonomy): domain Bacteria; phylum Planctomycetota; class UBA11346; order UBA11346; family UBA11346; genus BOG-1363. The sequence goes on from JANMYZ010000255.1 coordinate 6,167, forward strand.
AAATCGCCTAGTTAAATTTTTAGCGCTCGTCGTTTAGCGACCGAACGCGTTACGGTCGATTCTCATCAACGATGCGTCCGTCGCGAATGGTGACGACCCGATCGACTTCAGTCGCTAGCGAGGCGTCGTGGGTCACCATCAAGAAGGCTTGGCCCTGACGACGGCTGAGGTCGCGCATGAGTTTAAAGACGATGTCGCGGGTTTGCGAATCAAGGTTGCCGGTCGGTTCGTCTGCCAGCACCAAGCGCGGTTGATTGGCGAGTGCACGGACGATGGCGGCGCGTTGTTGTTGGCCGCCAGAAAGTTGATGCGGACGCTTGTGCCGATGCTCGCTCAAACCAACGGTTTCGATCAGGCCTTCGACGCGCGTCCAGCTTTCTCCGGATGGTGGATCGCCGCGTAGACGACAGGGCAGGAAGACGTTTTCCATGATATTGAAATCGGGCAGCAAGTAATGCGATTGGAAAATAAAGCCCAGATGTTCACGGCGCAGGCGCGAGCGTTCGTCTTCGTCCAACGTGGCGGCGTCGCGCCCAGCGATCAGCACCTGTCCGGCGCTGGGAGTATCAAGCAGGCCGACCATATTGAGCATGGTCGACTTGCCCGAACCAGAAGCGCCGACCAGCGCGACGAATTCGCCAGCGGCAATATCAAGATTGACCTCGAACAACACCTGGGCGCGGACTCCCTGGGTGTAAATTTTGTCGATACCGCGCAGACTGATGACGGGATCGTTCATTGGCTTCGAATGACATCGATAGGGTTGACGATAGACGCTTGTCGGGCCGGATAGAGCGCGGCCAACAAGCCAATCACCACGGCAACCAGTGCGGGGACGGCGACCAGTTCAACGGTGAGACGAATGGGGAACATGCCTTCCAGTCGACCGCTGTATTGAGAAACAATCGTGATGGTGGTCATCCACTGCGCGATAGCGATGCCCACGACAGCACCAAGCGTAGCGCCGACGATTCCGATGAGCGTTCCTTCGATAGCGAAGATGCCAGCGATCTGTCGTCTGGTGGCGCCAATAGCTTTAAGGATGCCAATTTCACGGCGTTTGCTCGTCACTGACATGAAGAGAATGCTGGCGATGCTGAAACCAGCGGCAATCACCGTCGATAAACGAATCATGGAGGAAAAAATCGACTGCGCGCGCAGTCCGGCTAACAGGCTTTGATTATCGCGCATCCATGAACGCACTTCATAGGGCACTTGACCACTCAAGGTGTCAGCGACCTGGTCGGCGCGATAAATATCAGACAGTTTCATGCCGATGGAGGTGACGGCATTGCCCAGGCTGAATAAAGATTGCGCGTCACGTAAACCGATCAGCGCAGCGCCGTCATCAAGATTGCGAAAACCAGAATCGACTATTCCTGCAACGGTGAAACCGACGGAGCCCTCGGCCGTTCCGCTCAGGCGAATTTTATCGCCGACTTTCAGTCGCAGATCAGCGGCCAAGCGAATGCCCAGGACGACTTCGCCTGAACTGAGGCCCAAGAAGCGGCCGCTCATAAGTTTGCTCGCCAGTTCGACCACGTGGTTGTGCCGTTCAGGAATCATGCCGGTGATGGTCACGGCCTTGCGTCGCTCACCACGAATCAGGTAGCCCTGACCATCGATGGTCGGTGACACCGCGAGCAAGCCCGCAGCGCGCGAGGGCAAGGTGTCGACCAGTTGTTGCCAATCCTCAATTTTACGCTGAGTATTTTCTATCGGTACGATGCGTTCAATAATCAGCGCCTGCGAATCGGCCGCTGTCAGCGCGCTCAGCGGAGTGCGTGGTCCTGGTTGTACGCTGACGTGCGCAATTGCTCCCGTAATGCTGTTAATCAAGCGCCTCTGCATGGCGTCGATCAAACCGCCAAGCACCACCATAACCGTCACGCTGATCGCTACGACGCCAATGGTCAGCAATGATTGTCGCACGCCAGAGCGCAAATGTCGTAGCGCGATGGTCAGCACAATGCTGGTCATGGAGATGGCGCCAGATGCAGGCGTAGTCCGTCGGTGATTCCAGCGGCATTGAGTGCCACCACGGTATTCAGCGTCAGGCCTTCAAGCGCAAGGCCATCGCGCCCACGTCCACGGATGGTAATTTTTATAAATTTGGCTCGGCCGCTATTTTCGCTCACCACCCAGGCAATTCCTTCGCGCTCGACCACTGCCGAAGGCGGTACGGTGATCGCCGTCGGCAGACGTGCGGTTTCAATGCTGACATCGATGGTCATGTCGATGCGCGCCCAGTCTGGCACGGCGGTGGGAATCAGTCGCAG
>JANMYZ010000297.1:0-6574 GCA_031382605.1 Planctomycetota bacterium
GCGCCCTCGGCGATGGCCACCGCAGCCGTCGGCACGTCCGCGTCATCAAGCACCAACGCCGGATTAACGCCGCCCAGTTCGAGCGCCAAGACCACTTCTGGACGGGAACTCAAAGCTCGCGCCAAGGCCAATCCGGTGGTGCGCCCTCCTACGGCGGCAACCGTCGTGATCGCTGGATGCGCCATCAGCGCCTGCGCCACGTCAGCGCCGCCGTGAACCACCCGACACACCGCATCGAGTCCCGCTGTCGCGAGCAGCTCAGCGTATAACGCGCCCAACGCTGGGCAGCGCTCACTTGGTTTTGCGATCACCGTGCAGCCAACCGCCAACGCGGGGACCACCAAACCATGGAGTAAATGCAGTGGAAAATTAAATGGCCCGAGCACCACCGCGACTCCGCGTGGGCGCCAAAAGATGTGCGGCTCCAAACTTTGACTCAGAGACTGCGGCGTGCGCGCCAGTCCTGCGGTTAAACTGATGGCGATTTTCTTCGGCAACAAATCGGCTTCGGCCTCAGCGTCGATGCGGTTTTTCCCTGCCTCGCGCACTAACAAGTCAACGATGCGTGAGCGCGCTTCAATCAGCACGGCCGCGAAACGCTCCAACGCAGCGCGGCGCACAGCAGGATCACGACTCCACGTGCTGAAGTTGAGCGCCAGCTGATTGACCACGGACGCCGCGTGTTCCTGGCGGTCAGGCACGATGCGCGTCACTTCCTCAGCGGTCCACGGACTGTAACTGATCAGGTGCGTCATGGCTCAATATCCTTCCGAGCAGCGACGAAGTTTATGACTTCGAGCGGGCAACGGCAGCAGCTTCGCGGGTGAGGTCGAGATATTCCAGTCCCACGACGTTCGGGATCCGGTAATTTTGCGCGGCTGTTTAGGTCGGCAGTTTAGGCGAGAACAAATATTTGCGGATCGCGGCGAAGGCGCGTTGCAAATCGCGTCCAGACTTAACCTCGGCGGTACCCTGAACGGTTTCGTCATCGTGCGTCGCTGCGCCAAGAGCGATAAGAAATTTGACCAACGCGCCGGAGCCGCCAACGGGATCTTCGACAAAGCTGAGCAGACGAAAAAGATTGAAGCGCACATCGGGAGCGCGCTTCAAAAGCATGCCAGGCAACAACGCGCTCGCGCGAATCGGAGCCAAATCTTTGCTGTACGTTTTTGCTACCAGTTCGAGCGAGCTGGCCTTGCTGTTGTTCCCTTCCAGATCGGGCCACTCAGCAATTTTTTCTAAGCTATCAAGGATCCGCTTTATGCCTTTGGCATCGTTGGCCAATGTGGGAAATTCTTGGTGGTGTTCCGCCAAATAGTTGCGTGCCTGCGCGTCAAGAATCCGCATCGATTTGATGAATTGCTTGAAACGCTGGAATTCGCGCCAATCGCCAAGCAGGAAAAAATCCCGCACCATCAGCAAATCGACCGGTTCTTGACCGGCAGTTAAGGTGTTCGCGCGCAAGACGCGCTGGAGCCACACCAAGATCTTATCGTCTTTGCCGTAGCTCGACTTAATCGACACTTGGTTGTCGAAAACGTATTTACGTTCCAGAAAAATGATCTCGGGGACCTCTTGAACACTCAGATGAAACATGGGTTCTTGCAGCACGGGGTGGTGCTTGTTTTCCATGTGTCCGGTCAGCGTCATCAGCTGTTCGGACAAACCCAGGGCGTGGATAAACGCCTCATCAATAACGGCACCTTTACTCATGCGCCGTCAGTATAGCTCTCAAAATGCTCTTTCCGCAATGAGCGGATGCTCTGGCCTCGGTTTCGTGACGAAACCGAGGCCACCACCCTTGATGCTTAGGCGTTGGCCATTGGGCAGCCAGGGCGGCGACTGGAGCGCGGCGTGGCTGGGCACAGACCTAAGTCCGCGCCAACTTCAGCGGCAACATCTGCGCCCGAACGCGCGGCGCCCTCCATCCAACCTTGGTAATCGGTGGTGGTGTGTTCGCCGCAGAAATGCAGGTTGCCGACGCGAATCGGCTCAGCGCCAGCAATGGTGGTCCATTGGCCGACGGTGTAGGACGAGTACGCCGCGCGGGTGAAGGGATAATCGCTCCAGGCCATGCGGACTTTGTTGCCGTTGTAGGTCGACTTGAGTCCTGGGAACAAGCGCTCCACCTGATTGTGGAAACGCGTCACTTGCTGTGCGACGGTGCCCTGGGCGACCTGTAGCGCGTGACTTCCCCCGGTGTAGTTTTCCAAGATACCAGTCGAGCCTGGCTGCATACGATTGGTTTCGGAGGTCTGTTGAAAGAACTTGTCGCTCAACGAATTGCCGATGAAACCCTGTTCACGCCAGACCTGCCGCGTGTGGCCAGTGATCACTTTGCTGATCATGCCATAACCATTGTTGTTGATCGCGTTGGTCTTCCAGTTCGGCAAATTGAGTCCGCTCAGATCGACGTTGCGCAACATGGTGAACGGCAGCGCGAAAACGACGTGATGTGCGGTGACTTCTGGACCCGTAGTAAAAGTCATGGTGTAACGACCATCAGTACGAGTACGCACCGCGGTGAGTTTCTTTTCCAGAACGATCTGCCCTGACGCCAAGTCATTGGCTACGGCGCGCGGAATAGCGTCATTGCCCAATGCGCAGTGGAAGCGTTCATCGCTGACACCGTACGCGTCGAACACACCCTTTCGCTTCATCTTCTTCACTTCGGTTGAAATCAGATAAATCATGTTGAGGCAATTATTCACGTCGCCGTCGAGACCAAATTCGGTCTCGTAAGCCACGTCCAGGAGCTTCTTGATCCAGTTCGGCGCGGCGATGGGCGCCAAGAACGCGCGCACCGACAAGCTGTCGAGACGCTCACCGCCGTTCGGGTTGTTGAACAACACCGTTCCATCAGGGTCGATGAACTCATCGTAGGCCGCATCGATGACCGTCGCGACTGGCTCATACGCGGTCAGCACTTCTTGCACTGAGCGACGCTGTCCGCCGAAATCGTAGTAGGTATCGATCAGGTCCGCGTCATCGCGATAATCCAACATCGGCAAGTGGTAGCGGCGCGCGAGCGCACGCATCACCGTGTGACCAGTATCAATATATTCGCCACCCAAATCGCTGAACATCCCCTGCGAGGCGAAGGTCGTGCGATCGGTAAAAATACGGCCCGTGGTGCGCTTCGACGCTTCGTAAATAGTCGCGCGGCAGCCCTTTTGTTTCAATTCCCAGGCGCAGTTCAAACCTGCCATACCGCCGCCGATGATGGCCACGCTTGGTTGAACACAGCTGCCAGAGGCCGCAAAGGCCGAGGTTGGCAACAAGGAAAGACCAGCGCCGATCGCAGCGACACCAGCACACGACTTAAGGAAGTCGCGGCGACCTTGGCGCACTTCTTTCGCCTGCTCAGCGAATTCCTTGACCGGCATCCCTAGATGACGAGCACCAAGAACTTGGCGATGCGCCCACAGAAGCGAGCGGAGTAAAGGAGTTTTGGCCATGAAGGCCTCCATAAGAAAGATGTGGCAATGAAACGTCATCGAGGTCGCGAAATTTTTCGCAAACCCGATCAAATGACGGGCAAGAGATATAGAAAAAAAACTCACAGCAACCCCCCAACTATCGTTGGTCGCATGTTTTTCCTCACGCCAACAGTGACACCGCTGCCGATGGCGAGAAGAAATCACCAAGAAAAAGCAGGCTTTTTATGAAGCGTCGCTGACCACTCGGCTCTGTTATCTCAGTAAAGTCGGCAAATCAGCCATCGCGTTGTTCCATTCATCCAACAACAACGGATCCGCAAGATCAGCGCGTGACAGCGTCGGGCGATAATGCCGGTCAACCCAGCCCTCAATGGCGCTGAGGCGTTCTTCATTGAGCAGCAGACCGGCAGGCAGAGTCGCCAACGAGCCTGCGGTCAGCGGCAAGCGTAAGCGCAAACATGCGGGACCGCCACCATTTGCCATGCTTTCGCCAAGATCTAAAAAAAGCGCTCGGCTGATAAATCCGGCGTCGATCAAACGACCAACCACGGCGCCTGCGCGGCCCTCACCAGCCTGCGCCGGAGCCACCAACACCACGCCTTGCGGAGTGGTTAAAAGCTGGCTGTTAAAAAGGTACGACGCCACGGCTTCATCTAAGGTCAAATCCTGCGATGATATTTCGGCCACCTGCAATTCAGGAATTCGCCGGCGTAATTCCGCCAACACCGCGCTTTGATCAACCCACGCCTGCGCATGTAACAAGATGCGCGCGCCGTCTCCGACCATCACTACATCGTTGTGAAAAGCTCCGGCGTCAATCGCCGTGGGCTGTTGCTGCACGTGCATGACTTGGTGCGGCAGAAGGCCAGCCAAACGCGCCACCGCCGCGCTGGCCTCGCGCGTTTGCCGAGCAGGTAAGCGCGTCGCAGATGGCTCACCGGCAATGCGACCGTGAACAAAAAGATGCACGGCTGGCACACCGGCCATCCACACGCGGTGGTGATTTGCCGCGCCTTCGTCGCCAAGGTCAGCCAGCCCAGGCAGTGGATCATGCACCACGATGTCGCGACAATGACCGAACAAGGAACGGAACTGAAGCGCGCGCGCGTGGCCTTCGCGGGCACGATGCGACATCGCTACCAGGTTCGCCGCGACGATATGACAACGGCCATCGGCATTATCGCTCGCAGGAATAACCGTCGCCGCATTGGCGCTCCACATGAACGCGCTGCTGGTTGCCAGATGTAAAAGATGCGGCTCTGCCAAAGCGGCTTGCAACACGACGCGATCATTGCCCGTCAGACCAAGCGCACGCAGCAACGCGAGATCTGGGCGCGGCAACGGCGGCAACCAGGCTTGCGCAACCCCAAGCGCCAGCACCTGACGCATCTTCGCTAATCCTTGTCGCGCTGCCGCTCGTGGATGACTTGAAAAACCGGCGTGCGCACGACTGGCAAGATTACCTGGGCTAAGCCCACCGAAATGATGCGTCGGCCCAGCAAGTCCATCGAGTTGCACTTCCACCAAAGCTTGGTCCATGCGCGCAGGCTACCAACCCAGGCTCAGGCGGGAACCGTCTTGTCCGCCGACGCTTTTCACCACGCTGCCGATCCTACTGGAGAACTTTATGTCGCTGACGCTTCCCTCCATCGCTTTCATCGGCGGCGGCAACATGGCCACCGCAATGATCGGCGGTTTAGTTGGACTCAAACCGCGCCCTGAATTGATGGTGTCAGAGCCGGACTCGGCTAAACACGCGGTTTTTACCGCTCAAGGTTGCGCCACGACGACGGACAACCGCGCCGCCGTAGGCACGGCATCGGTGATCGTATTGGCGATCAAACCGCAGATGGCAGCCCAGGTCGTGCCCGGCCTCGCGGCGGCATGGCACGGCGACAAAGTGTTGATCTCCATCCTTGCCGGAACGCCGACCAGCAAATTGGAACACTGGCTTGGTGCGGGCGCACGAGTCGTACGAGCCATGCCCAACACGCCCCTCGCCATTGGCCGAGGCATGGTTGGCTTATGCGGCGGTCAACACGCCACCAGTCGTGACCTGGATGTGAGCGAGGCGATCTTCGCGCCCTGTGGTCAGATCTTGCGCGTCAGTGATGAAAGTCGGATGGACGCGATCACCGCCGTTTCCGGCAGTGGCCCAGCGTATTTCTTTCGCTTTGCCGAAGCGTTAGTGGAAGGCGCCATGGCCATCGGTTTCACTCGCGACGAAGCGATTTTGTTAGTCGGACAAACCGGCGGCGGTTCGTGGGATTATCTGCAACGCAGCGGCTTTGAAGCCAAGCGTCTCCGCGAACAAGTCACCAGCCCAGGCGGCACCACCGCAGCCGCACTCAAAGTTCTCGATGACGCGGATTTCACCGGCCTGGTATCACGCGCGCTAGTCGCCGCAGAACGTCGCGGCAAAGAATTGGCCGCGTTGGGGTAAAAGTTTTTTTGTCATGAGTGAAAGAAATGTTTCTGAATGTCGGACAAGGCCGAAACGAGACGAACCCGTTCTCGCGTCCCAGCGGGACGTCACGAAAATAGTCAAGCACTTCAAGTGTCAGGAAGAATAACATCGACGAGAATCAAGGTCCCTTATAGGAACTCCCTTTAATATATTGGATGACACCCTTCGCAAACAACGAAAACAAGGTTACGTTAAGCGTGATTGCCGAAATGGTTATGAAATAAACGCCAATAGGATGTACAAATATTTGACCATCAGGTCGGTCCACTTTAATATAACCAGGTGCGTTAGAATTTTCTGTTAATAGCAGAATGAGGACAATGTTGATAGCGAACATAATAAGAATAGTTAAAAACCATATTCGGTTCGATTTGAAGAATTCAGCATAGTTAAACTTCGGTATCTTAACCATTACTAGGACCTAACGTCATCTGGTTTTCATCGCGGCTTTGCGTGAAGGCGCTCTCAACTATTTTTACAAGATCGCCGTTCACCACCGCCAATCTCATCCCGAAGCCGGAATCGAAACCACCACGGTGGTGACGTTGTTCGTCGTCACGCTGTCGTCACCGGCAGCAGGTGACAAGGTGATGGTATAAATAAACGAACCGGCGGAACCGAGCGCGGGCAGGGTGAGGGTCACTACTTGAGTTACTGGTGGAGTGAC
>JANMYZ010000264.1:0-7497 GCA_031382605.1 Planctomycetota bacterium
CTGCCCACTGCCGTGTACGGGGCTGGTTCGATCCGCGACAAGAAAGCTGGCCCTGACGTCTACGACACGGTGCAGGCGCTCATGGAATTCCCCAACGGCATCAATCTCAGTTACGACGCCACGTTGGTTAATTCTTTTGAGGGCGCTGCCGAAACTTACCTTGGGACGCAAGCTGGCATTCTTATCCGCGATTATCGCGCATGGATGTTCAAGCAATATGACTCCATCGCGAAAGGCTGGGAAACCTACGCCTTCAAAGAAAAAGTCGGTGAAGACATCGGCATCGCCTTGGTCGCCAACGCGAGCAAAATCCTTGATGACGATAAAGAGCCCAGTGAAAATCGTGAGATTGATCCCAAGCGCACGGCGCTCGTCACCTCGGCTGAAGCGTTCATGGAAGCCATTCGTGGTAAAACCCCAAGCGCCTGCGATGCCCTCACTGGATTTCGCGCCACGGTGATCGCCATCACCGCCAACCAAGCTATTATCGACAATAAACGCATCGCTTTCCAGCCAGAATGGTTCGCACTGTAAGCCGACCACCTCGCTCTTTGCGTCATCCTTTTTTATCCCGCTCAATCAACTCCACTCCTCACCCAACGCTCCTGCTGCCAAGGATCCCACTCATGTCCCAAACACCGAAACTTCCCGCCGTCTCTCGTCGCTCGTTGCTGAAAGGCGCAGCGGCAGCGCTGACCGTCGCTGGCATCGGTTGTACCGACCAGAGATCGACCGCAGCAGCGACGACGGCCGCAGCGGCAACGCCCACGGCGCCAGCAGCTGGCGGCATGGACATGGCACCTTTCACCGCCGGCAAACGTTCGCCCAGCACCGTCATTAATTCTGGTCGCGTGATCGGCGCCAACGATCGCATGCGGGTTGCCGTCATCGGCGTCGGTGGCCAAGGCTACGGTGCGCACCTCAAAGCTTTGCTGAAACACGCCAAAGCACTGAACATCGATGTGGTCGGCGCCAGCGACGTCTATTCTCCGCGCCTTGATCGCGCCGCGAAAGAAATGGTCAAAGGCAAGGATCCCGCACCCACCGTCTTTGCGGAAAAAGATTACCATCGCTTACTTGATAATAAGGACATCGACGCTGTCGTCGTTGCCACGCCTGAACACTCGCACGCACCCATTTCGCTTGAAGCCATGGACGCAGGCAAGCACGTCTATTGCGAAAAGCCCATGACGCGCCACTTGGACGAAGCCTTCGCTTTGGTCGATACCCAAAAACGCACCGGGAAAGTTTTCCAGCTCGGCATTCAATATACGTCCAGCCCCAGATATCAGACCATTGGTGAATTTATCCGCTCTGGGAAAATCGGCAAATTAGTTGCCGGCCAAGGCAGCTATTGCCGCAATGCGGGCAAAAATGGTGAATGGAACTACGGCATCGATGCAGGTGCCGGTCCCGACAATCTGGACTGGGATATGTGGCTCGGCTCGACGCCTAAAATTCCATGGAATGACGACGCGAAACAACGCTTCTTCCGCTACCGTAAATACTGGGATTACAGCGCTGGCATCCTGGGCGACCTGATGCCGCATAAAATGGGGCCTTTCCTAATCGCCTGTGGCAATCCTGAATTCCCCACGCGCGTCACCAGCCTTGGCACCCGCAACGTTTCGCTCGACCGCGAAGTCGATGACAACGTGCAAGTGCTCGCCGAATTCCCCAGCGGCTGGACCATGTTGTTCACCGGTTCAACCGTCAATGAAGTCGGCTTGCCGGATGTCTTTCGTGGTTCCAAAGCGTCCGTCTTCATGGGCGGCGAAACCGCAGTTGCCAAAGCCGAACGTCCCTACGCCGAAGAGATGGAAGAAACCATCGTTTCGACTGGCAGCAACGTCGATGTTCCCGATCACCACAAAAACTGGATCGACGCCATCCGCACCGGATCCAAGCTCAACTGCCCAGTGGAACTGGGAGCGAAACTTCAAACCATTTTGTCGATGGCCGAGATGTCGTCACGCGCCAGCCGCATGATGTTGTTCGACGAAAAAACCCGCACGGTTCGCGCGGGATAAGATCAAGCCGTCCGATATTCCGGACGGTTGCACGATTCATAAACAGGCCCTGGGATAGTATCCCAGGGCCTGTTTCGTTACCCTTTCGCCGGGTGACGGTAGTGCCCAATTCGTTGGATATAGCCGGACGACCGGTCATTCGGGCGTCTTATACTACGGCAGTTGGTGCAAATTTGACGAGGGGAGTTGTTCTACTTGCACGCTCGGATGGCTCTGACAGACGATACCTTTGTCACTACTTGTCGTCGCTAGACACCAATCCCTCCGCGCCTCCGCGTGAGCTTGTTTCCAGAGTTTCAGTTCTGGACGGTGGCCAAGCTCTGTCCGTACCGCATCATCCCAACAGCGACAAGGACCTCCCCATGAATGACCCTGAAAAGACCACGGATTTCCTGGAATCCCAGATTCCCGCCATCTCGGGCGCGGCCTTCGACGTGGCGTATGTGCAGGCACTGGCTTCGGGCCAGCGGGTGCTGGTCAGCGCCAACGACGGCATTTATGAGGTCGCCGCCGACGGTACGCGCACACGAATCAAGGTCGCGTCGGCTCCCATGCCGATGAAGCAGGGGACGCGGGTCCGCATCCCGTGACCATTCCTCGCCTGCGCATGTTCGCCGGGCCGAATGGCTCGGGGAAGAGCACGCTCAAGGGCGTGGTGCCGACCAATCTGCTCGGCGTCTACCTGAACCCGGATGAGATCCAGATCGACATTTCCCGGCGGGGATTCCTGGACTGTCAGGACTATCAGGTGGCCACGACCGGACCTGACATCATCTCGTTCTTTTCGGCCTCGACGCTACTGCGCCAAGCCGACCTCATGGATGCGGTGGCGATGCTGCGCTTCCACGATGGGCGGTTGGATTTTTCGTGCGTCACGATGAATGCCTACTTCGCTTCGGTCGCAGCGGATTTCCTGCGTGGAAAATTACTGGAACAGCGTCGGTCATTTTCGTTCGAAACGGTGATGTCTTCGCCGGATAAAATCGAACTGCTCGGCAAGGCTCGGCGTCTGGGGTATCGCATCTACCTCTATTACGTCGCCACGGATGACCCAGAGATCAACATCGCCCGCGTCCAGGCTCGGGTGCGCCAGGGCGGACACGATGTGCCAATCGACAAGATCGTCAGCCGCTACCACCGCTCGCTCGATCTACTGCTTGATGCCATTCGTGCCAGTGATCGGGCTTATCTGTTCGATAATTCCCGCTCTGGTGGTGAACAGACCTGGGTTGCCGAAGTCACCGATGGCCATGATCTGACCATCCGCACGAACAGCCTTCCACCCTGGTTCCAACGGGCGGTCTGGGATAAAATCGCCAAACCCACGCCATGAACCATCGGCAAATCCGAACGCGTGACGCAGGAGCGGGTGAAGGCGCTGTTCCAGCAACTTGGCTACACGTTTCAGGGCGATTGGACCGACCGCAACAATTGGCCCATCGACGAAGCTCTGCTGCGCGCTTGGCTGATCCTGCGGTTTCTACGATCACTGGGCCACCATGACCGACGAAACACCAGACTTACCAACGGCCAAACGACCAGACTCTCAGGGTCTCGTTCGCCTCGCTCGCCTCGCCATGCGCTCGCGCTTCGAAATCGTTTTGGCTGGTGGCCGCAACTCCGCAGCTTTGCAAGCCGCTGGCGAAGAAGCGATGGATGAAATCGAACGCGCGGAATCGCTGCTCAGCGCGTTTCAATACGGTGCCGACTTGCATCAGATCAACGCCCGAGCCGCTCGCGAGGCCGTCCGCGTCAGTCCGTTGGTGATTCCTTTTCTGCGCCACTGTTGCGCTTTGGCAGAGGCCACCGACGGCGCTTGCGACATTGCGGTCGGCGCGTTGCTTGACTGCTGGCGCATTCAGCAAGACGGCAGCGACCGTGAACCCGACGCGCACGCCATCGCCGAAGCGTTGGCAGCGTGCGATGTGCGACGACAGCTTCATATCGATGACCACGACTTGGTGCGTCTGCTCCATCCACGAGCACGACTCGATCCTGGTGCTGTCGGAAAAGGTTGGGCGATCGATCGCGCGGTAAAACTGCTGCGAGAACTTGGCGTGCCCAACGGCCTTGTTCACGGCGGAACCTCCACCGCGTATGGCTTCGGCAATGATCCCGGACGCGACGGCTGGACGATTGCGGTCCAACATCCAACTGACGCACAAACCATCATTGCTACCGCACGTTTGCACAATTCCTCGCTGTCCGTGTCAGGGCTTCATGGCCGCACCGTCAACGCCGGAGCACGCGTCGTCGGCCACATTATCGATCCACGCAGCGGCCAGCCGGTGACTGACAATCTGTTGGCCGCCGCCATTCATCCATCGGCCATGGTCAGCGATGCGCTTTCAACCGCGCTGATGGTGCTGGGTAAAGATGGCCTGAGTTTATTGCGCGCACGTTTCAGCGATGCCAGCCTGCTGTTGGCGCAAGCCACCACCAACGACCTCGCGATCACTACCATTGGAGACGGCTTCATCTGTAAGTGATCACCCCACATTTCGGGGATCGCGGAGAAACGATTTCGGTTCACCTTCGTCGGAGATGAAAACTTTCCGACAGTCAAAAGATGAGGCTCTGCGTCGTTCAGTGTGGGTCTTTTCTCCGTCCTTGGGGCTCATCAAAGCGAAAAGAAAATCGAACAGGAGACGCGGAGACGCGGAGGTAAGAGGAGGGAAAGGCTTATTCTCTCCGGCAAGCATCTTCCCCTCCTCCGATCTCTGCGTCTCCGCGTCTCCTGTTCGATGTTTTCTTATTTGGCTGTCCAATGAGATTAAACCCACACGAAACACCGCAGAGCCCAAAATGACCGATAACCTGATTGAACAAGAGGAACGGAGGAACGGAGGAAGGCCAAAACGTCGCAAAGAAGAAAAGGCGTAGATATCGAGTGATCACCTCGTGGCTGTCCTCCGTTCCTCCGTTCCTCCTGTTCAATTCTGCATTCAGTGATTTTTTTCTGATCTGCCACCCATGAATGAATGAATGAATGAATGAATGAATGAATGGATCCACCGTGAAGGACGAGGAACCACATTGTTTTCTCATGCCCCACCATACGTCCTCCGCATATCGTCCTTAGCAAGGTTAACCGCTGCGCATTTTTCTCTGACTTATAGCATCCGCCCATCATGCCTGACTTCCCAGGAACTGTTTTTCTTGCTGGTGCTGGACCAGGTGACCCTGGGTTGCTGACGCTGCGCGCGGCCGAGCTGTTGACCAATTGCGACTGCGTGGTCTACGATTACTTGGTAAATCCAGCTATTTTAGCGCGTATTCCGGCGCACGTCGAACGCCACTTTGTGGGCAAACGCGGCGGACGAGCTTCGTCTTCGCAAGATGACATCAACCGTATGTTAGTTGAATTAGCGCAACGTCATCACCGCGTCTTGCGCTTGAAGGGCGGCGATCCGTTTTTGTTTGGTCGTGGCGGCGAAGAGGCTGCCGCGCTGGCCGAAGCTGGCGTTCCATTCGAAGTCGTGCCAGGAGTCACCAGCGGTATCGGCGTGCCCGCGTATGCCGGAATTCCTGTCACTCATCGGGCGGCGTCATCGGTCGTCGCCTTCGCTACCGGACATCAAGCCAAGGGTGAAACCGAGGACCTGGATTGGGCCGGATTAGCCCGCATCGAAACCGTCGTCCTTTACATGGGCATGCATAAATTGGCGCAAAACTGCGCATCGCTGATCGCGCATGGTCGCGCCGCTGACACGCCCGCGTGCGCTATTCAGTGGGGCAGCTATGCTCGCCAACGCGTGGTCGTCGGCACGCTTGCGACCTTACCGCAATTGGCCGCTGAGGCCAAACTCGGCGCGCCAGCCATTACCGTCATCGGCGAGGTGGTGCGTTACCGCGAAAAAATTCGCTGGTTCGATAATCGCCCGTTGTCTGGTCGTCGCATCGTAGTGACGCGCTCACGCGAGCAGGCCAGCGAACTATCAGACCTCCTCGCAAGAGTTGGCGCCGAAGTCGTCGAGGCCCCCGTCGCTCGCCAAGAATCACCGTTGTCGTGGGACTCACTCGACAGCGCGCTGCGAACGCTGCGGAGTTTTCGCTGGATCGTATTCACCTCCGCCAACGCGGTTCGTTTCACCTGGGAACGCCTGCGCGCGCTTGGGCTTGATGCGCGCGCTTTTGCCAACTCACGCATCGCCGCCGTTGGTCCAACGACAGCGGCATTACTCGCTACGCACGGCATTATCGCCGATCTGGTGCCGCATAAATACGATGCCGCCAGTTTAGCTGGCGCACTGCTGGCGCGCGAATCGCTGCCGCCCAGCGTTTTGTTGCCACAAGCAGACAACGCCAAACCGGTGCTGCGCGATCACCTCTTCGCTGGCGGCTGCGCGGTCACCACGGCGGTCGCGTACCGCACCGTGCCCGAACCATTCACGCTTGATCCCGAATTACCAATCGACGCGATCACCTTCGCCTCTTCGGCCACCGTCGAACGCTTCGTCACCGGCTTGGGTTCTGAGCGCATTGCCGCGCTGCTCGCTACTGGCTGCCGCTGCTATGCGATTGGACCACAAACGGCTGCCACGATGACGGCGCACGGCTTGCCGATCGCCGCCACCGCCGAAGAAGCCACCATTCCCGCATTGGTTCAAGCCGTGGTGCGCGATTTTAATTTTTAATGTCCGAGGTCTGATGTCTGATGTCTGGTCAGACCTGCGTCAGAAGACAACCACGGTAGATTTCACGGCCGTGGCGTTTTTCAGGGTTTTTCACGATGAAGTGTGGCCACTCAAGGGTTGCGTCGAGGAATCCGCTAAGATGCTGCCGCGCATTCCTGGGGGAGGCCTGTTGAGGGGCCTGAGAGTCCATCCGCACTGCGCCGCAGTACCGTTGGAGACCCCTGCACCTGATCCGGGTTATGCCGGCGTAGGAAAAGGATTTTTCACATGCCCAGATCCTAACGAGGCCTAACGAGCGACCGCTGTTTTAGCTTGGTCTTGTCGTCTTTTGCTCTCCTTACTTTTTCACAACACCGCACCACAGGTCACCTCATGCGCACCTACACCACGTCCCGTCACGGCCAACCCAACGTCACCCAGCTGCACTACGCTCGCCAAGGCGTGATCACCGAAGAGATGAAACGCGTTGCTGAACGCGAACAGCTCGCGCCGGATCTGATCCGCAGCGAAGTCGCACGCGGTCGCATGGTGATTCCTGCGAATATCAATCATCGCAATCTTGACCCGATGGCGATTGGCATTGCGGCCAAATGCAAAATCAACGCTAATATCGGCAACAGCGCGGTGACGTCCGACGCTGCCACTGAATTAGAAAAATTAACCGTCGCCACTAAGTACGGCGCCGACACCGTGATGGATTTGTCGACTGGCGGCGGACTAGACGCCATTCGTGAAACGCTGATCGGCGCGAGCGCGATTCCGCTCGGCACCGTACCGATTTACCAAGCCGTTCAGCAGGTCGATAAAGTCACCGACTTGACCATCGAAGG
>JANMYZ010000293.1:0-7241 GCA_031382605.1 Planctomycetota bacterium
GCAATTTTATGGGTCTGCACGAGCGTGAGGACTTCGAACATTTCATCGAGGGTGCCGAAGCCACCGGGCATCACCACGACTCCGGCGGTATGTTTAAGGAACATTACTTTGCGCACGAAGAAATAGTGAAACTTCACTTCCAGGTTGATGTAGGGGTTGGAATTTTGTTCCATCGGCAGATTGATGGCGAGACCAACGCTGGTGCCGCCTGCTTCTTTCGCGCCTTTATTACCGGCCTGCATGATGCCTGGGCCGCCGCCAGTGATGACCGGGAAGCCACGAGCGACTGCGCGCGCGGCGATTTCCACGGCTGCTTGGTAATATGGGTTTTCTGGTTTGGTGCGCGCTGAACCAAAAATAGCGATCGCTTTGGGAATCTCGTTCAGGGTCTGAAAGCCATGAGCAAATTCGCCCATGATGCGGAACATGCGCCAGGCGCTTGGTGGGTCGGGTTTATCCATGTGGTCCTCAATACGGTGGTCGTGCAAAGTCATGACGAATTTTTTTGCGTTGCCGCAGAAAAGTTCAGTCAGTACGGCGGCGCATGCTGTGGCGCCGACCGCATCAGTATACTACGAATCCTCGTCGTTGGTGCTGGTGGTGCGGCCGCGTTTGAGGCGCGACTGCATGGCAGCGTGCAGCGTTTCCACGTCAACTTGCGTGACGCCCGACAATGAAGCCGCCTCACCCAACGTGCGTGGCTTGTGCTTGGCGATCACTTGCCGACCTTCCGTCGAAATGGTTTTTATGGCAGAGATGTCCAGGTCTTCTGGCAGCACGACATCGCGATGTCGTTGCAGGCGATCAATGCGTCCTTGCTGGCGCTCTAAATACGTCGCGTAACGCATCTCGATCCACGCGCCTTCGGCGACCTCTGCAGAGGCTTCGACCATGCCGGGGACTAACGGAATGGCAGCGCTCAACTCCATGCCTTCGCCGGCAAGTTGACGCGCAAGATTTTCGCCAGCACGTGCCACCAAAGCTGCTATCGCTGACTGTTTTTGAACGATGGCTTCAGCGCGTGCGGCATCGACCAATCCGGCCCGAGCCGCCAACGGCGTCAGCCGACGGTCGGCATTATCGGTACGCAAGTGTAGGCGATGCTCCGCGCGGGAGGTAAACATGCGGTACGGTTCGTCCGGACAGCGCGTCACCAAATCATCGATTAACACGCCAATATAGGCGTCCGCACGCGACAGCACCAACGCTTCACGGCCAAGGAAACTGAGCGCCGCATTGGCACCGGCCATGATGCCTTGCGCAGCGGCTTCTTCGTAACCGCTGGTGCCGTTGATCTGACCGGCAAGGTAAAGCCCAGAAACTGCGCGCACGTTTAATGAATGATCAATCTGATCCGGCGCCACCACATCATATTCCACCGCGTAGCCAAAGCGCAGCACGTGCGCTTTGGCGAGTGCGGGAATATCGCGCAAAACTGCGTCTTGGACATCGAGCGGCAATGAGGTCGACAAACCATTGACGTAAATCTCTTTGGTCGTCCGTCCTTCTGGCTCAAGAAATAAATGATGCGCATCGCGATCTTTGAAGCGCACGACTTTGTCTTCAATCGATGGACAATAGCGCGGACCAACCGAAGCGATCTGACCGTTATACATCGGTGCGCGATCAAGATTATTGAGGATATGCGCGTGCGCCGCTGGCGTGGTATAGCATTCCCAGCAACTGATCTGCGTTTGAGTTATCTTTTTGGTTAAAAAACTAAATGGTCGTGGCGGTTCATCGCCCGGTTGTTCGGTACACAAATCCCAACGCACAGAATCCGCATGAATCCGACATGGCGTGCCGGTCTTGTGGCGAATCAAACGTAAACCAAGCGCTTTCAGCGATGCAGAAATACCCACCGCTGTCTGATCACCCATCCGTCCGCCCTGAGTCTTCGCCTCACCCTGATGCATTAAGGCTTGGAGAAAGGTTCCCGTCGTCAGAACCACGCGCGACGCGGTCAGCGTGCGGCCGTCTTTCAGACGTAGGCCGGTGATGACGTATTTGCGCGACTGGGACTGCGGGAGTTCCAGATCTTGTGCAGCACCGGTGACCAACTCAATCGCTTCTCCCTGCACGGGGAAAATATTCGGCAACGATTCGACGGTATTCTTCATCCATGCAGCGTATTCGGTTTTATCACACTGCGCGCGTGGGCTCCACATCGCTGGGCCCTTCGACAAACCCAATAAACGAAATTGAATTCCCGTCGCGTCGGTGGCTAAACCCATCAAGCCGCCAAGCGCATCGACCTCGCGCGCTAGCTGCCCCTTTGCCACGCCACCGATGGACGGGTTGCACGACATCTTACCGATGGTGTCCAGGTTGCCGCTGACCAGTGCCGTGCGGCAGCCAAGTCGAGCCGAGGCCGCCGCCGCTTCGATACCCGCGTGGCCCGCACCGACCACGATCACATCATACGTATTTCCAGACATGGGCGCGGATCATGGTTGATGCCCGCCCTTCGCCAGTGGCAGACGCCGCACATTCATTGAGCACCAAAACGCCGTTGAAATGCAGGCTTCCCTCACCTATCTCGTTGGGACACGGAGGGCGCAGAAACGCCAAGAAAGATTTGCTCACTTCACGGTGAAAGCCTGCTCCACAGAAAGCGGCCCAGTTGGATGTCCGATAATCGTTGTCTTTATGCGATACTCGCCTTTGTTCAGCATGCCGAGCGACATTGCCAGCAGCGGACGAGCCACGTTTTTTGAGGCCCCTGCTGCGCGTTCGCCAAGGGTCATGGTGACGGTTACATTTATGCTTTTTTCGCTTAACGTGAGAGCGCTCACCAACGTGCCGGACTCGATCTGATTGAGGGCGAATCCGTTGATGTTCGGCAGGCGTAAATAAACCAGCACATCGTGATTCGCCTCCACCGTCGCAAGCGGGACGACCGCCGTTGCTGCCCACAGTTTGACGCTATCTGCCGCCAACGTCCATTCATGCGGTCCCGGATTGGCAACCGCAAGCGCGGGCAAAATGCTGGGTTCTTCGATGTCGCGCTTTGCTTCATCGCTGATGAAAACGCACTGATAGGTCGGCGACAGAGTCGACGGCAACACGGTAACGGTGGCAATGTCTGCCAGCTTCACCATCGCACCATCACCCATGGTCACGCTCATCTCGCTGCTCAAAAGCGCAGGGTCGGTAAACACCGCGCGAGAGATCACCTCATCCCATTGGCTGATTCGCTTCGCTGCGCGCAGGGCATCCATTTTCGGAGCCATATGCAGCAAGCGACGACCCTTGGCTTCACGCACCAACACCTGAAATGCGCGTGGCGGTTCGCCGACTGGCAAAAGATTTCGATACGAAGCCACGTTTCCAACCGCGCTGACCGCGCTGACAGTTCCTGCGGCATCAATGGTTTCCAAATCCACGCGCACTGCCGGATCACCACTGCCAATCATGTATTCGTGTGCTAGGTAGCGTTGATTGCAGCGCCACGTTGGTTGCAGCCGTCCATCAAGCCAACGGTGTTGTTCCGCGCCGATGTCGCCAGCGGTTGCGCCGATTTTCCATTGCCCACATACGGCACCGTCTTTCCACGTCGGGTTGCGTAATCCGACGCCGGCAACGGTCACTGTTTCCGCGTCTTTGTCGAAATGATAAACGCGCACCAGACGATCCGCTCCGCCACCGCGTTCGGTCAGCAATAATTCGGGCTTCGCATCGCCATTCAGATCAGCAAAGGTGAACGGCCATTCCTCATCCGCACCAAGGCGCTGATCGTTCTCCGTAAATGATTCTCTGGTTATTTCACGCCAATCGCCGTTTTTGTGAATGAAAAGAGCAAGACCCACACTACGCCGCTCCGCGACCGCGACCGCGACGGCCATTTTTTTTCCGCTTTTAAACACATCGCCAGAAACCACCGCGCCTTCGGGATACACTTTGGCACGCGACAAATCCGACGGCAAGGTCAGCACGCGATTTTGGATCAACGTCGTGAGCGGATCAGCCGCCACAGCGCAAGCGGCCAATACCAAGAGAAACCCGAAACGAATGATGCTGCTCATAGATCCCTCGGTGGAACGCCGCTAACAATGACCCTTCTGCTCTGCTGCTCGATTCTGTCTTTTTTTTCCGCCACTTAACTAAAAGCGAAATCCCAGAGCAACGCCGGCATCAATGCCTTTGGCTTTAGCATCAACATCGGTACCAGCATTATCCCAGGTCACTTTCATCTGCGAATATCCTGCGGTTAAGCCAATTTGAAAATGACGATCCCAGGTGTAATACCAACCGAGTTCGCCAAGCAGCTGAGTGTACGAACTATCTCGCTCGTCCCACGGACCAGATCCGGTTTGCGTGCCAACTCCACGCGCATAACCAAACAACAACTCGGCGTGGCTGTTTTTTCCAAGGTAAAAACCAAGTCCGCCCATCAGGGTGCCGCCGCCCAGCTTCAAGTCGAGGTCACCTAAACCATCAATGCGCTTGGCAGCGACCTCCGCCATTTGACCGCGCAAACCAATGACGATGCCCATGTCAGCATCCATTGAAATGATGTGTTGATCTTTGTTACCAATGTCGCCCGCCATCAGCGTCAGGTTGACCGTTTCGCCATTGCTGACCGTCACGCCGCCGCCAGCGCGGAGATCAACAAAGCTCAGCGCCGATTCCGCCGCGTGAGCGAATCCAGCCGCAACAAAGGTGAGGGCGACGAGGCGGAGTGAGGTTTGCATGGCGCGCACCTTAGGCAAATGAGTCGGCGGTCAAACCCGCTCCCATCGATTTCTTTTGGGACCGTGATGCAAGCGGAGCCCAGCGTACCCATGCCCCTTAGACATAGCCCACCATGTATCCGATCTGGGCCGTTGTGCCTGCATCCATGAAGCCAATCATGCGCGACCCTGCCTAGGAGCGCCCATGACCCAGCCCGGCCCGACAAAAACCACTGAAATCGCCCATCTGGATCCCGCGGTAGAGAATGCTCAGCTGATTTTTCGCGAGGCGTGGGCTCATTTGGAGGCGACCGTCGGCCATAAAAATTTGCGCTTCCCAAAGGAAATTATCTGGCTGAACGGTGCCCCAGGTTCAGGCAAGGGCACCAATACACCGTTCATTCTGCGCGAACGGTCGATCACCGCTCAACCGGTGGTGACCAGCGAATTACTTAATTCTGAAGAAGCACAACGGATTAAAGACGCGGGAAATTTAATCTCGGACCCACTCGTCGTAAAATTGTTATTCGCTAAATTGCTCGACAGTCAGTATCTTAACGGCGTCATCGTTGACGGATTCCCTCGTACTCGGGTGCAAGGCGAGTGTCTCAAATTGCTCTATCAAAAAATGTTCGAATTGCGCAAAGAGTTTTTCGGCACACCGCTGGCCCAACATTTTCCGCAACCCGTTTTCCGTATTACCGTGCTGTACGTCGAAGAGCGTGAATCGGTAGAACGTCAGCTTAAACGCGGTCGCCAGACCATTGCTCACAATCAGCGCGTGCGCGATACGGGTGTTGGTGAATTACTCGAAGAACGCGCCACCGACACCAATGAAGATGCCTGTCGCAAGCGTTACCGCATCTTCAAAGAACAAACCCTTGAGGCGCTGCAATCGCTCAAGAAAAACTTTCACTACCATCTCATCAACGCTCAAGCCGACATCACCAAGGTCGAGCAGAATATCATCCATGAGTTCCAGTACCAAAGCACCTTGGAACTGGACGACGAAACGCTCGACTCGCTCAATCATATTCCGTTAGCCAACGACATCGTCATCAATGCTCGCCAAAATTTAGTCCGTCGCCTGGACGGATATCAGCGTGATCACACCGCGCTATTCAAGCAGGTCATTTACGTTCTCGAACATGAATTCATGCCGGTCATTAATCTGCATGCGATCAGCGGCCGCGCTGAAATCGTCAACGAGAACCCGGTCTTTTCCCAGCCGATGGCCTTGCAGATGTTGCTCGATGTTTTCAACGAACGCGGGTATTTCGCCGTTGGTCACACGGAAACCAAAGATATTCCCGCGCGTATGGACCTTGCCACGGGGGACATCACCTGCCGCAAGAAGCCCGTCTACCGCTTCTCGATTCGCTTTCAGGGCTCCATCATTCGTCGCGGAACCTGAGCAAAAAAATCTCAGGACACCACGGCGCAGACCTTCCCTGTTCTCCCCATTGACGGAACTTTCCCATGCGCTGCACAACCTGGAACGTCAACGGCATTCGTTCGGTGGCGAAAAAAGAAACGCTGCCGTGGCAAGTCCTGTCCGACAGCGACGTCATCTGCCTGCAAGAAACCAAAGCGCAGCCAGGACAGCTTGCGGCCGAATTGGTCGAGCCCGCAGGATGGCACGCCGCGTGGCACTCCGCTGAAAAACCCGGTTACAGCAGCGTCGCCATCATCACGAAAGCGAAACCCGACGAAGTCGTCGCCGGACTTGGCGACCCACAATTCGACAGCGAAGGCCGCGTCTTAGCCGTTCGTTTCGGCACCTTGGTCGTCATCAGCGCCTATTTCCCCAACAGCCGCGAAGCGGGCGCGCGACTCGGTTATAAACTCGGTTTCTGCACGCTGATGGAATCGTACCTGCAAGCTTGGCGGGATCGCGGCTGCGAAGTTCTGCTGATGGGCGATTACAACATTGCTCACCAACCGATTGATCTTGCCCGACCAAAAGAAAACGAAAAGAACGCCGGATACCTGCCCGAAGAACGCGCCTGGATGACGCGCTTTTTAGGCCTCGGTTACCACGACGTCTTCCGCGAACGCAACGCCGACGTGGTCGGCGCCTACAGTTGGTGGACCAATTGGGGCGGCGCTCGCCAACGCAACGTCGGCTGGCGCATCGATTACGGCTGTGTCACCCCAGGACTGGTCAGCCGCGTCACCGAAACCAGCATTCAATCGCGCATCATGGGCAGCGATCATTGCCCGGTGACGGTAGCGTTGAGCTGAGCCGGGCGCCAAAGCAAATGCTCTGGCGCGCTATGAGCACTGACATCAAACCAAAGATCAACTCATGAACCCATTCGTACTTTTCCGCTTGTCCGTCGTGGCCCCCGTCCCCCTCTGCTTTGCTGGTGTCGTTTACGCTTCGTGGTCAGAGTCTTCTTTTTCACAAAACTGGCGCGACCTCATCGCTTGGCACGGTGATGGTGGATTGCTTCCGAACGATTTCACTGACGCGTCCGTGATGGCCTGGGTGTTCATGTTCTTGATTGCGGTGATGGCGCTGATGATTTTGGTCAATCAGGTGTTGTTCTATTTTTATTGGCGTTA
>JANMYZ010000341.1:0-5388 GCA_031382605.1 Planctomycetota bacterium
GTGATGCCCGTTTTCACCCGGCCTCTCATTATAAAGAGCATTCACTAACTCGGCGATCCCAGGAGGACGAAGTTAATTATACAAGCTCTCGGGCGTTTTGAATTGGTCTTTTCACTGGACTTGGATGAGTAAAAGCAGGGAGAAAATCGACCAAGAGACGCGGAGCTAAGAGTAGAAAAAACTGGAAAGTCTCTTGCCCCATCTTCCCTGAATTCCCCTCCTCTGATCTCCGCGTCTCCGCGCCTCCTGTTCGTTGTTTCCTTCTTTTGGCTGTCCCATGAGATTGAACCCACACGAACGCCGCAGAGCTTTTTTCGTCTGACGTTCTTGGTTGTTCGTGGACTACAAAATTCACCCCTGGCGTGAACGAGCCAACAGACTATGCCCTGCGCCAATGATTGAGAATCTCATGGATTGGCTGCATCAGCTGCATGACCCGGAAGGGCTCAAGCGGCTGATCGCGTCGGGTGGGGTGATTTTATTGGTTGGGATCATCTTCGCCGAAACCGGGCTTTTAATTGGGTTTTTCTTGCCTGGGGACAGTTTGTTGTTTCTTGCGGGTGCGCTTTGTGTGGTCAATTTGATCGAGCCAGGCACGCCGCCGCCGTTGGATTTTACCACCACGGCCATCGCGCTGACGGTTGCCGCAATTATTGGCAACAGCGTTAATTATTGGTTGGGGCATTGGGCGGGCGATCGCATTTGGAATCGTCCCGATGGTCGCTTTATCAAGCGTCGATACTTGGAAGAGGCGCATGCTTTTTATGAAAAATGGGGCGCGCTGTCGTTGGTGCTTACCCGCTTCATTCCCGTGGCGCGCACGTTTGTTCCCTTTATTGCTGGCGTCTCGCGCATGGGGTTTGCCCGCTACACGCTGTGGAATGTGATCGGTGCTTTCGTGTGGGTGCCGTCGCTCATGGGCGTCGGCGCTTGGCTTGGGCAAATGCCTTTTGTGCAGCGGAATCTAGAAGTCATCGTTATCGGCGTCATCGTTATCTCGATTTTGCCGGTAGTCATTGGCGGCGTTCTGCGCTGGCGCCGTGGGGCGGAAAAGAATCGGGCGGAAAAGAATCGGGCAGAAAAGCCGTCGAGCAAATAATTGGGGATTTATCTGGTCCCGCTGTCGCCCTGACGATCAACCGACAGCAGCCGACAGACGCTGGACACCAGCCACCGGTGAAGCAAGGTTTCGCTCCATGCTACGACCTCCTCAAACGCGTAAATACAACTCATGACTGACGACAACATCCTCAGTTTCGCCGGAGTTTCGTTCACCTATCGCGGTGATTGGCTGCAACGAGTGCATGCGCTCAAGCAGGTTGATCTGCGCGTGCCACGTGGTTCAGCGTTTGGATTTCTTGGTGCGAACGGCGCGGGCAAATCCACCAGCATTAAATTGGTCATGGGCTTGCTGCATGGGCATCAGGGTGACATCCGACTTTTTGGTCAGCCATTGGGCGATCATCGACTGCGTGCGCGGCTGGGCTATCTGCCTGAGCATCCGTATTTTTACGACAATCTGGCAGTGGGCGAATACCTCGCCTACATGGCCCGCCTTTCAGGGATGAGCGCCGATGCTGTGCCTGCGGCGATTGATCGCGTATGCGAATTGCTGGATCTCAGCGAATTGAAACATCGGATGTTGGGCAGCTTTTCGAAAGGCATGCGCCAACGTTTCGGCCTAGCTCAGGCGATTATTCATCAACCAGATTTACTCGTGCTTGATGAACCGTTCTCGGGCTTGGATCCGCTGTGGCGTGCGCGTTTTCGCGAAGTCATGGCGCTTGAACGCAAGCGCGGTGCGACGCTGTGCTTTAGCACGCATATTCTGAGCGACGTTGAAGACCTCTGTGACTATTACGGAGTGATCGATCACGGAGTGGTGTTGGAACAAGGGAAGCTCGAAGACTTGGTGAAACAAGCGCCGTTGGTACTGACCGGCAGCGGCCCAATGCCAACGGAAGCGATGGCTAATCACGACGGAACGTGGCGGTGGCAATTTCCCGAAGCGCAACGGGCTGCAAGCCTGGCGGCGCTCCCTGCTGGCGCGCAAATCCTACGACTGGAACGCAATCGCATTGGCTTGGAGGACTATTTCGTCGCGCGCGTGAAAGCTTTCCACGCGGCCGGAAAACGGCTTGATCACGTGGGGACGCCATGATTCGCATTATCGCTTGGGCCACCTGTCGCGAAGCGGTGCGCTCGCGCACATTCTTGTTATTGTTGGCGGTCTATTTGTTGGGCGTGTTGATGTCACGCATCGTCGGCTGGATCAGCGCAACCGATGGCAATATCATCACCACCGACGTGGTCTTCAGTCTACAGTCGATCATGGGCGTGTTGGTAGCGGTGGCGACTGGCACGGCGCTGGTTCACGTCGAAATTCAACAAAAGACGCTGTACACCGTCTTATCTCGACCATTGCCACGCTGGCAGTTCGTGTTGGGAAAATATCTTGGACTGTGCTTGGCCTTGGCGGCGGGGCAGATCGCGATGTTACTTATCGGATTGATCTACCTCTTTCTGACTGGCGCCGAAGTGCATCAGTGGTTGGTCGTCGCCGGTTTATTAACCATCGTTGAAGTGCTGGTGATGGCCGCCGTCAGTTTATGCTGGACGGCATTGTCATCGCCGTTGCTCGCCGCCGTGTTGGGCTTGGCGACCTATGCCCTGGGACATGCGGTCCATTCACTGCCGGGATTGGTCCATCATTTAAAAGGCTGGCAACAAACCATCGCGATCACGTTGGCGAGTTTGATACCGGATCTTGGTCAGTTCGCCTATCGCAACGAGGCGGTTTATCGCACTCCTTTGCCGCTGGATGATCTGCTGATGCGTTTGGTTTATGGCGGACTGTGGTGCACTTTATTAGTGGTGATCACGGTTGCCGTCGTGCGACGGAAACAGCTGTGAACGGCTGCGTCTATCGCCAACGCGCACCACGTTTGTGCGCTCACCCATGAACGCTCGCCTGCGTGGAATCATGCTGGGACTCAGCATCGTCATCGGTGCCGTCGGTTTGGTCGGCTGGAACAGCAGTCGCTTCCTGACCGCCAAACCGGTGATTCGCTCGAAGAATCTCGACTTTCTACCAGCCCCTGAAACCGCACGGGTGTTGGCTTTTGGTCACACCAACACGCTGGCGAAATTGCGCTGGATCGATTCCTTCGCCTATTTCCAGTATCAACTCGATCGCAAAGACGACCGCGTGGCCGGCGGCAGCAGCAGCGGCGGTTTCACGCGTTTGTACGAAACCCTAATTGATCTGGATCCACAGTTCGAGCCCTTCTACGAACACGCAGCGCTCAATCTTTCTGGTGTGCTCAGCCAACATGGCACTGCGCTCGCTTTTTTGCTGCGCGGTACCCAGGAAATCCCACGCTCCACCTCTTTGTGGCGCAACACCGTGGTAACGCTCAAGACCTTCTTTCAGTGGGATGTGCGTCATCCTGAGCCGTTCGACGCCTTCCTTGCCGCTTGGGAGCAATCCGAAAAAGATCCTGACGCCAAGCGCATGGTGTGGGATTGGAAACGACAATTCGGCTTCGGCTCCTTCACCGGACTTGAACAGTTGCCGTATTGGCTCACCCAGTTGCAAACCTCCACCCCAGGAAGTTCGAGTGGGGATTACGTTGAGGGCACCATTCGCGATCTCTTGACTCGCTATGGAGCGCGTGAGCTTGAATCACTGCTCGCGACCTGGCGAATTGCTCGTGGAGGGATTCCCGCCACGCGCGCCGAGCTCGTCCAAAATCTCACCGTGATGGATCCCTTGAAGCCGGTGGTAATGGACGGTCCGTATCCCAGCGATCTGTCGCGCTTGCTTGACCCCACATTAATTCGCCACCGCTATCCCAAAGGCTTGCCGCCGTATGGACCCATCGGGGAAGTCGATGGCCGACAGATGCTCAAAACCGACCCGTACGGCATTCCATGGCAGCGAGAGGCCAATAAAATTATCAGTCGTGGTCAACTGCGTGCGCGACTGAACGCGCAAATCGGCGGGTTAAATGCTCAGTTACTGGAACTCGCTCAGCGCCACGGCTCTTGGCCTAAAACCTTGGAAGAGGCTCAAACGTTAGGTTTGAATCTGCCCGTCGTCCCTGATGGCGGCCAGTTGCGACTTGATGACCGTCAGGTCGTGGTCGACTGGCCTGTAGAACCTGGGGCACCTTGGGTGCTCCGTTCGGGTGCAAAATAAGGGTAACTTAGAGAGCTTTACCAATGTGCCGTGATCGCTCACTCCACTTTTGGTTGCCCAGCTCCTTTCGCACGTCGATGACCGTTCCGCTTCCCGTTTTTCTCCGTGGTTACATCAACCATAACGGAATCCTGGGGCAGGCCGGTCATTGTCAGGCGGTTTCTACTCCTAGACTCCGCCTCCCCCGTTGAACCCCCTGTCCGCCCTGTCCGCCCTGTCCGGATAGCCGCGACAGCGACCCTGAGAGACCCCATGGCCAAATCGACGTCCCCGGTCAAAAGTGCACCTCCCGCTGCTCCCGCGCCAGCCGCTGGTGCTCCTGTTGCCGGTGCTCCTGAACCGCTGTCGCTCAAAGACGTGGTCGCCACGCTGGTGAAGAACAGCAAAGGCAAAGGCATGGTCACTTACGACCAGCTCAACGCTTTGCTGCCCGATGCGATGAACGATCCTGAGCAATTGGATCAAGTTCTTGAACAGCTGGATTCCAAAGGCGTCGAGCTGGTCGAAGAAATCGGCGCTGCCGAAAGTGAATTCGGTGAAGACCCAGGTGGTAATACCGAAGGCGATGAAAGTCGCGCTGCCGGAACCGGTCGCTACGAAGCCGCTGAGCAAGCCACCGAAGGCGACGAAGCCGAACTCGGCGAAAAAATCGACGACCCGGTGCGCATGTACTTGTCACAGATGGGCGAAATCCCGCTGTTGACCCGCGATCAAGAAATTGAGCTCGCCCGCCGCATCGAAATTTACCGTGACGGTTTCCGCCGGAAGGTGATGACTTTGCCAGAAGCGATTCGGCGCGGCATCGGCTGGGTCGAAGAACAAAAAGAAATCAAAGAGCAGCAAGAAAAGAACGCCAAGAGCCATGGTTCATCGCCCTCACGCGATGACTACCTGGACCGCGCTGCCAACCATTTGAACACGCTGAATCGCGTCGTCCTGCACAGCGCGCCGTTGTCAGAACAAGTCTGCAATGGCGAAGTTTCTGTACGTCATGAACAGCTGCTGCGTAACCGCCTGACGCGCGCGTACCGCTTGCTCGAAGAAATGGAACTCGACGCCAAAACCGTCATCCAAGTCAAAGACGAAATGCTCGACATGCGCCGCAAGGTGCTGCGTCTGCGCCGTGAAATCGAACAGAACAAACGTAAAAAGAGCTTGGTCAAAGAAAAAGAACAAGAGCTGATCGA
>JANMYZ010000359.1:0-1718 GCA_031382605.1 Planctomycetota bacterium
CTCATCGCGAATTCGCTTGGCAGAGGACAAAAGTTCGGTGGGAGATGGATGACGTTGAAGGATTTGGATCCATTCGATTTCGTGGCGAAGAAGCGTTTCGCGTCCAGCGCGCACCATGGGGCCAAAGAAAATCTGTTGCCACGCAGAAGTGAACCTCCCGCAGACACTAAGCAAACTGCCCGTCCAACCCGCAGCGATTTGATCAGTTTGTTCGATAACTGCATTCGTTATAACAATTTCACCGACGAAACATTTTATCTGCATGGTGCTCATGGAATCTGCCAATCGATCAAGTCGATCGGCTAGCTCCGGCATACGAGACTTAATTTCGGCGAATCTTTCGGCGGTCTGTCCCAAGATGTTTTCAATATGGGACGCGTTCCTAAGGAATTCGATCCACGAGTGACATCCCTGACTTTCTAAATAATGCAGCGCGCGATCCACTTCGCGCGCCACCTGATCTGGAGCAGCGAGCAAGATTCGTTCGCCTTGATAGCGGACGATTTGGCGAGCCCAGTCGATTTGAGGGTAGCGCGTGGATAAGTTGCGTTCACCAGTGAGCACCACCGGCTCACGAGGTAGACGGTCAATTAAGTCGAGATATTCCGCCACGATCACCGGATCTAAGTTGGCATGGTGATCGAAGGCGGCTTGCGGAATCGGCAGGTAAGGCTTGAGACGCTCAGCCTCACCAACTCTTTTCACCAAGTAATCGTAGCCCTTCAGCGACGCCGACAGCACCCCAATCCGCTTATAAATTTCAATCACCTCCGGCGAAGAAACCACCATCCCAGTTTCCGCCCACGTCGTCGGTATCCCCAGCGCCTTGGCTTCTGCGCGAACTCTGACCAGATCCGCCGTGCTGTAATAATACCAAGAAAACAGCGCAACACTGATCAGCGCGAAGGCTAAAACGGAGAGCCCAAGCGCTTTCCATCTCGTCAGCCACTTCGCTGGAGGTTGTTCATTCACCGATCACCTCAGGTCGCGAACTCAAATTCCTCGTGATCATCTGGGCCTTCACCTTTGAGGTGCGCTTTGAGTCGGCGGACAAAGCGTGCGCGGCGTTTCGAACTCATTTTGCGGAACAGATTGTCGACCAGGATATCGGCGCTGTCGAGTTCGGTGGCGCCTTCGGGGAGCGGGATTTCGGCGCGGCCCATGGTGCGGTGGCCGCCGGCGCTGCCGATTTTGCTGAACGCTAGACTGGCGCGTTTGCCAACGTCTTGGCGGTGACCGTCGCCTCGGAAGACTACGATTAGCGTGTGGTCTTTGACGCCCGCGCACACCGTCCAGTTAATGCCGTAGGTTACCAATAATTGATCGGCGGTTTGCACCATGATGTCGGCGGTGGGGACTTCGCCGAAGTGGATCAGGATTAAATCGCGGACGACCACGCGGTGGCTGATGCCCCAGGCGATGTAGTCGAGGACCGACATCGGAACCTGCGCTTTGTCCAAACGCGTGAGAAAATGCTGGTCGGCGCGGTGATGCAGTTCGTCGAAGGCGCGAATGTCGGCGGCGCCTGCGTGACGATTCAGATCGTCGGTGTCGGTGGTCAGGCCGTAGAGCAGCGCCGTCGCCAGCGGTTTGCTGATCGGCAGTCCGGCTTCAACCAGATACTCGGTCAAAATAGTGCTGGTTGAACCGTAGCCTTCGCGCAGGTCGACGAACGGGGCGCTGGTGTCTTCGCGGCGCGGATGGTGATCGATGATGAT
>JANMYZ010000436.1:0-1784 GCA_031382605.1 Planctomycetota bacterium
ATCGATTGGTTCCCGTGCGACACCGCCTGCCAAGGCGGCGGACATTACCAACGCCTTGGGCCGCTCTCGTTGATGGTGCCAGCTTTGGGCGCGTACTTGTTATTAGCGATGCTGACGACCCTTGATGCACGGCGTGGCGGATGGTGTCCGTGGACGGTTCGCCTCGCGTGGTTTCTTGGTGGAGGCAGTCTATTTTTTTTCGCCATCAGCGAAGCGCTCGGTATCGTTTGTCCGTTTTGTATTCTTTGTCATTCGTTGACTCTTGGCGTCCTTCTTTTTCTGTATCCGTTTCCCAATGGCGTTCGTTGGTGGCATGCGGTGTCGTGGCTTATCGCTGGAATCCTTGTTTTTAACGCGGCTTTTCATCACACGCCGGTTGCCGACGTCGCAACTGCCACCACGCCAAATACGATAACGACTCCACCAATAGCCTTGTCTGAAGAGGCGAATCGCGGCCGTGCGTACGGCGTTTCGACGGCGCCTTACACTTTGGAAATCGTCATCGATCTGACCTGCCGCCACTGCGCGGAACTCTATCGTCCGTTGATGGAAGCGCTGAAGCCAAAGATTGCGGCTCAACGAGTCCAAGTGATCGTGCGCCATTTGGTGCGTCCAAGCCAAGCGGCCTCGCTGCCAGCCACTGAGTTGATTCTTGCAGCTGCGACCTTCAGCGAACACGCCACCGCGATGGAAATCTTACTGGGTAGCAACCCCGACGCAGGACTTGCGGGTATGAAAGCGCGACTCAGCGAGGTGTTAGATGCGAAAAAATTGGACGCTGCGTTGATCAGCCAAGGCCCCGCTATCACCACGCTGATTGCCGCCGATCAACTCCGCATCAGTCAACTGGGTTTGGGGTCACGAACGCCATCCGCCGTGTTGATAGATCACGGCCGCGTCACGCAGCGTTGGAGCGGTACTTTACCGGTCGCGGCCATCGTTGCGGCAATGAATGGCGAGTTGTGACGCGATCATCAAGCGGTACCTAAACAGCCATGGCTAAAAAATCTCCCACCTTCGCCTGCACCGCTTGCGGCGACACGTTCACTCGTTGGTCTGGGCGTTGCACCAGCTGCAATGAATTGAACACCGTCAAAGAGATCAGCGCCAACGAAGCCCAGGTCGCGGCAAAAGGTCGCGATCAAGTGCGCGCCGCTGCGACGTTGGACGCCGAAGCAGCCGATGCGCCGGCCACGTCCGAGCGTCATCCACGCGTCAGTTCCGGCATGACGGAAATCGATCGCGTGTTGGGCGGTGGCTTGGTGCCCGGTGGCGTGACCTTGATTGGTGGCGAACCAGGAATCGGCAAGAGCACGTTGCTCGCGCAAATTTGCGGCGCAGTTGGACGGTCTTTACCGGTGCTTTATGTCACCGCCGAAGAAAGCATCGCCCAGGTGCGCGCACGTTTGGAGCGACTGTCGTCACTCGCGCCGAAATTAAAATTGGCCTCCACGGGTGACGCCACCGTGATTGCTGGCGCGATCAACAGCGGCGAATTTGCTTTAGTGGTGGTCGACTCGATTCAATTAATAACCCAAGAAGGCATTGAAGGCGAACCCGGTGGAGTCGCTCAATGCCGCGCGTGCGCCGCGACCTTGGTCGAGGCCACCAAACGTTCTGGGCGCGATGGCCATCAGCCAACCGCGCTGATGATCGTCGGTCACGTCACCAAAGACGGTGGCCTTGCCGGACCGCGCATGCTCGAACATTTGGTCGACACGGTGCTGTCGTTTGAGGGCGATCGCTACCAAGATCTGCGGGTGGTGCGCGCGGTCAAAAATCGT
>JANMYZ010000465.1:0-3987 GCA_031382605.1 Planctomycetota bacterium
CCATGGATGATCAGGCCATCCGCTTCCTCGCGTACGACGGACTCAGGATTCAGAGGAATGGTTGAAGACGCGGTTGCTTCTACGCGTTCGATCAAGCGATGGAGTTCGCGCACATCGATCGGCTTACGAAGATAATCGACGGCACCATGACGCAGTGCAATAATCGCGGTATCGGCGTCACCAAATGCAGTCATCAAAGCAAATGGCGGTGTTTTATCGAGCTGCTTAAGCGCTGAAAATAATTGCAAGCCGTCCATGCTCGGCATACGCAGGTCGCTCAGCACTAAGTCTGGTTGCTCACGGCGCGCCGTCGCCACCGCATCAGGAGCATGATGACACAACAACGCTTCATGCCCAAGCTGCTCAATGAAGGCACCGAGGCTTTGGCGGACATCAGGATGATCATCAACAATAAGGATGCGCATAAGCGAGTGACTGTACCCTGACTTTGGGCAGGACGGGACGACTAAGGGGCAAACGTGCCCTGCAGCGAGCTTCGCTGAGGGCCGATCTGCCCGTGAAGCGCCGCTTTTTACCTCAATTCGTTGCAAGCAGTGCGGCACAGGGCGTGCTTTGGGAATCCTGATGTAAGATCAACCCGGTGAACCCATGAAAAAAAACCTTCTTTATCGCAGCGGCCTGACCCTCGTCGAAGTGATGATCGCCATGGTCATTCTGGTTGTCGGCCTGAGCGTTCTTTTCGACAGCATGGTGACCTCAAAACGGGTGAACGATCGCGCCACCAGCCAAGCCAAAGCGTATGAAGAAATTCAGGCGCAAATCGAAACAATTCAGTACATGCCTTTCGATAGTGTTCGTCGCGATTTCAAAGGCGTCGCTTTTGACGTGAAGGGACTGACTCCCCAAACCGGTGCCGTCACCTGCGGCACCGTGACGAAGCTGTCGAATGCCGACCCCAACTCCACCGCGATCGCGCCCAATCCCAATAAATTTGTAACAACCGATAATGTGCTGCCGTTGCGCTTTCGGGTGGCGTGGACTGATGAACAAGGCCCGATTATGGTCGAGACGATCTACGTTGTTACGAATCGGGGGTACTAACGATGCGCTCTTTCCCGCATATCGGCTTTACTCTGATTGAACTGATGATCTCCATCACCATCCTCAGTTTGGTGATGATGGTGGTCGCGATGAGCCTTGATTCGGCAACCCAACTCACCGACCGCGTCTCGCGTCAAGTAGACATCAATAATCGCGCGAACGATGTGCTCAATAAACTGGCCATGCAGTTGCGCATGGCCTCTGCGGGGAAAACTGCCGCCACCTCGCTGGAATTACCGGGTGCTTATCCCACTGGGCTTTACACGCCACAAAACTCAGCCTTAGCGAGCAACGTCAAAGCCTACTATTTTTCCGTCAGCACCGGCCTTGGCGGCTCTCCAACCTGGGCAGAACAATACGAACCGTACAAACGAATCCTGGTCTACGATTACAGTGTTTACCCTGGTTACTTGTCTTTGATCACGCGAAACAGCGCAGGAGCAGCGGAAGCGCCGTTGTTGTTGAGTCCAGAAGTTGAAGAGAACGGCTTCAGTCTAACGCGGGTCGGCAATACGCTGCAAATGGCGATCACCCTGCGCAGCATGACGCGCACGCAAGAATCCATCATCTACACCGCGCAGGCACAAACGATTTTCTTGCGCTCGACGCTCAATGAATCCAGTGGCTCTAGTTCAGTCACTTTCGTTGATGACCCAGACGATGTTGGTGGAATTATTTCCAGCACCACTGATGCCGCGCCCACCATCATGTTTGGCAATTTGGTGACTGAAGAGACCACCAGTCCACCGCAACAGCAGGTATCACTCTTCGTTACAGCGCCAATTGGTCAGAAAGTGTATGCACAAGCCATGAAGGTGTTCCTCGGGAATTCAGACAACAGCGTGGCGCAAGAGGTCGCCGAAGGAGCCACCGTTACCGTCGGCACCGCCACCGTGACGCGCACGACGTATCCACCGGCTTCACAGTGGCCGTCGCGAAGCGGATCCTATTCGATTACCTTGACCGGCAGCATTCCTAGCACCGTTACGATTCAGGCGAAAGCAACGACCACCACCGGTATTGCAACCAGCACTACGAACATCCCCACCAAGCGTTACCGTTAATCAGGAGCCCAGCCATGCATGCACTTTCCCTTACCCGTCGTGGCAGTGCTTTGGTGATTTCATCCATCGTGGTGATCACCATCGCCGGCATGTCGATCGCGCTCACCAATCTTTCGATCGGGCGCTTTGGCGAACAGAGAGCGCGACAAAACCAAGTCGATTTATTGGCGGCTACGGAATCAGCGGCGAATGAAGCGATTAGTTGGATGCGAACCAGCACCGATGTGCAGGATAAATTGAGAAATTTAACCATCTCCAGCCCAGGATATCCTCAAACCTCACAGAGCACCGGTGCGGTCCTGGTCAGCAGCAGCTTGCCTGCGGGTTTACCCGCCGTTTTCCCCAGCCTGACATCCGGTTCCACTGCCTTTGGTAGCGCCGCAAATAAAGAAGGCGTCCGGAATTTGTGCACGGTAACGACCAAGGTCATCAAAGTCGCTTCAGATACCGTACCGCCATCTGTGTGGGACGGATCTGAACGCTTCATTATTTACACGACGGCCATGGCCGGAGATTCATCTCGTCCGGAAACGGTTCGTCGCCAACGGGTCGAAACCGTCATCAAGGCGATTTCGGTCAACGTCACGACAAGCTCGACTTCAACCGCAACCAGTTCCGTCAGCGTACCGACTCCTGCTTATCCCTTCACGCGCGGGCTGTTCGCAAAAAATGGATTCGATGTGGGTGGCAACGCCAAGACCGACAGCTGGAATAGCGATCCGGACAAGGACGGAATTCATACGGCATATGTCGCGCCAGCGTCGTACACCGTCGGCGGGGCCAATTCCCATGGCGATATTGGTTCCAATCAAGCGTTGGGCACAGGGGCCTACGATACCAGCAAGGTTCATGGTACTGCCACGCCCAACGCCAATGCCACGTTGCCGTCGGTCGCCTATACCCCACCAACGATGACCTCGGCTGCGTCCATTACGGGTAACAAGGTGATCAACGGCTCCGGTACGGGGAATACGATTTATCGTTACGCATCGATTAATCAGAAAAATAATAATTCTTTGACGATTTCCGGAACTGGAACCGTAGTCATCTATGTCGATGGCGTTTTCAACGTCGGTGACATCAACTTTCAGGCCGGTAGTACCGCTAAATTAGTGATCTACCAAAACGACGTGGCTGGCAAAGGATGCTCATTCAACTCACAAAATAACATTGGCGATCCCAAAGATCCAAGTCGCTTCATCTTTGCCACGGCATTTTCTGGCACTGGATCAAATGAAATGAAACTTAACGGTGGAGCCAAATTCAGCGCGGTCGTCTTAGCGCCTAATGCAGGGATGAAGCTTGCCGGAAACGCTGATTTTTATGGGGCGTTTGTCGCCAGCGATTTTAGTGGCGCCATAAACGGAAACTTTAGTTTTCATTATGATGAAGGGCTCGCGGGACTTTCTTGGGGTACAGTCATGACCACGACAACGACCACCACGACCACCACGACCACCACCACCACACCAAAGTTAGACATGCTTACCCCCATCGCCTGGAACGTCCGTTCGATTGGATATAATTCGCCATGAGATTCTTCGCTCTCTTCATCCCGTGCTTCCTTGCTTCGATTCTGCTTGCCGCTGATCCACCTGCGACGGAAAGCGGCGTTGCGCCATCGACTCCATCATCGGCAACGGATGCCATTGCCATGCTTGGGAAACTGCCAAATCCGTTGGTGGAAAGGCATCTGGTTGATTTTTTTGCCACCGCCTCAACCGAGGACGCTGGGCAAGTCTTGATGCACATTGCTATTTCCGCCGTGCGCCCAGCGCGCGCCGTGGTTATTCCGGTGTTAGGACATCGCGATCCCCAGGTGGTCGAACGAGCCCTGCGCGCGCTGAGCTCGATTGGCATC
>JANMYZ010000468.1:0-2092 GCA_031382605.1 Planctomycetota bacterium
GCCGGGCAGCGCGTACCGATCATTGCGCTCACCGCCAATGCCTTCAGCGAAGACGAAGCCGCCTGCCTCGCCGCCGGCATGGACGCCTTCCTCAGCAAGCCGGTCAGTGTCGCGGACCTCAAAGGAATGATCGAGCGATTCACGCCTCGCTGAATCCACAGATGCACCTCCGGGCTTTGTTGAACCCCGTATGGACGAATTGGACTTCCTGAATTTCGCGAGGTATATCAACCCGCTATTATTTTCACGGTCTTCACGATCGAAGAAGAAGGGTCATCCATGCGCTCACTTGTTGTCGATGACGATCAGATTTGCCGCACGGTCTTGCAGCATGTCTTGACGCCTTTTGGTCCGGTGACGTACGCGGTCGATGGGCTGGGGGCGTTGGCAGAGGTCGCGCGCAGTTTGGCGCAAGATCAGCCGTATGACCTCATCACCCTCGACATCATGATGCCAGAGTTGGACGGTCAGCAAACGCTGAAAGCGATTCGTCGTTTAGAAGACTTATTTGGCGGCGACCGACGTTCCAGCGTGGCGATGACCAGTGCGCTTGACGACAAGAAAAATGTCATGACGGCATTTCGTGAACAGGCCGAACTCTATTTCGTCAAACCATTACGGCTTGAGCAGGTATTAGCGGATCTGCGTAAGGCAAAACTGATTCCGGCCTAAGCGCACCATGACTTTATCCATTCTTGTGGTTGATGATGACATGATCATTCGCCAAGTGGTGACCCGCCATTTGTCTTTGCTTGGTCACTTGGTCGATGCGGCAAGTAATGGCATTGAGGTCTTGGCTACAATGGACAAAAAAACGCTACGATATCGTGGTTAGCGATCTGCAAATGCCGGGCATGGATGGTCACGAATTGCTCATGCGTTTACGCCAGGATCAACCGCTGATTCGCGCTATCGTCATGACTAGCTACGTGAACATGGAATCGATTATGTCCTGTTTGCGTGAAAGCGCTTTTAGCTTCGTTACCAAACCGTTGGGAAACTGCGCCGAGCTGGATCGTTGCATCGAACAGGCGGCGTGGGTAATCGCGAATTGGCGCCAACAATTACTTAAACTGCAACGTCTGCGTCAAGATTCGTTGCCCTGAGCGATTCTCTCAACGCCAATCCCAGCAACGACACCGGCGATAGCATCAATGATCCTGAATTGCTGGCCGCCTTCTTCGATGAAACCGGCGAAACGTTGGCCAAGGTCGCCAATTTTTTCGTCGAACTGGAACGTTCACCGACGGACATCAGCATTGTTGAAGCGATTTTCCGCGCGGTCCATTCGCTCAACCTAAAAACCGCAGTAGGAATTCAAACTTCCACCGCCAAGGCGCAAAGACGCCAAGAAATGCAAAGGTTTGAATCAAAATCTAAATGATCAATGGCTTCACCAAACGGGCCAAACGGGTGACTCTTGTTTTTGCTGCAAGTCCTTTGCGCTCTTGGCGTCTTTGCGAGAAAAGCTCTCTCTACTGCGTTTTTTAGGTTGAAGGGATCAGCGACATCGCCAATAAAAAAAGATAACAGGCCCGTTATCCCGAACATCCAACCGGACCCAAACCGACCGGTTCAAGAAGCCGCGTTGCTGGGGTCGGCTTACCAAACGGACTGAACTCAACCCACTTGAACACCACCGTCGGCGGGATCTTTTGAGCCAGGCATCGTGCCATCGTTACCTGTTCGGACAAGACAATCCCAGACTGCCTGACTGGACTGCGCCAGCGACTACCTGTGCACGATGATGACAACCCACCGCTCACGCCCTCCCAGCTTGGGCGAGCCGTTCGTCATCGCGGACGACCGCGCGGTAACCACAAATCCCGCGTGACCGTTCGCATCGACACCGACGTCGTCGCCTGGCTCAAGAAGAGCGGCAACGGATACCAGACCCGTCTCAATGGCATCCTTCGCCGAGCTATGTCCCGCACGACCGCACGCCACTAAGCCTAAAAAACGCAGTTGGAATAAAACTTCCACCGCGAAGACGCAAAGACGCTAAGGAAAAACAAGAGTTTGAACAAAATGCGTATGATTTGTGTCTTCACCAAACGGGTGAATCTTGGCTTTGCTGTAAGTCCTTTGCGCT
>JANMYZ010000479.1:0-5756 GCA_031382605.1 Planctomycetota bacterium
CTCCTGTTCGATTTTCCCCGCTTTGATGAGCCAAAGACAGAGAAAAGACTCACACGAAACGCCGCAGAGCCGAGTAATTCTTCTTTCGTTTTTGCG
Source organism: Planctomycetota bacterium (assembly GCA_031382605.1). GTDB lineage: Bacteria > Planctomycetota > UBA11346 > UBA11346 > UBA11346 > BOG-1363. The sequence goes on from JANMYZ010000479.1 coordinate 97, forward strand.
CGCTCGATTCGAAGAGGTGGTCCAGCAGCAATCGTCGGTATGACAGCCTTCGACGGCCACTTGCTGGCTACGTAATTGGCTCATTATCCGCCGACCCAGGAAGTACCATGGCCAAACCAATCCCACGTCCTCATTCCTCCATCGTTGTTGACGGCCCAGAGCGCGCGCCAAGCCGTTCGATGCTGTATCCGGTGGGTTTCACCACCGCTGATTTTAGCAAACCACAAATCGGTATCGCTAGCACCTGGGCGATGGTGACGCCGTGCAACATGCACATCGACGGACTGGCGAAGGCCGCAGGCGTTGGAGTCGATAGCGCTGGCGGAAAATCAGTGATTTTCAATACCATCACCGTCAGCGACGGAATTTCGATGGGCACTGAGGGCATGAAATACTCGCTGGTCTCGCGCGAGGTGATTGCGGACTCGATCGAAACCGTGGTCGGCGGTCAGGGCTACGACGGTTTCGTCAGCCTGGGCGGATGATAAAAATATGCCAGGCTGTTTGATCGCGATGGCGCGGCTCAATCGTCCGTCGATTTTCGTCTATGGCGGATCGATTCTCCCTGGCAACACCCCGCAAGAAGATGGCTGCGAAGCGAAGCACACCGATATTGTTTCGGTGTTCGAAGCGGTCGGCGCCAATGCGCAGGGAAAAATCAGCAAAAAACAATTTGCCGCCATCGAAGCGACCGCCGTCCCAGGACCAGGTTCATGCGGGGGCATGTACACCGCCAACACCATGGCCTGTGCCATTGAAGCACTAGGCATGAGCTTGCCTGGGTCATCATCGCAGGTCGCGGTATCGATGGAAAAAGTCGAAGACTGCACGCGCGCTGGCCAGCAGGTGATCGAACTGCTGAAGCGCGACATCAAGCCGCGTGACATCATGACCAAGAAGGCATTTGAAAACGCGATCACCGTCATCATCACCTTGGGTGGCTCAACCAACGCCGTGCTGCATTTGTTGGCGATGGCGCACTCGGCCAACGTCACGTTGTCGCTCAAAGATTTTACCCGCATTGGTAAAAAAGTTCCGGTGCTCGCCGACTTACGTCCAAGCGGCAAATATCACGCGGCTGATTTGGCCAAGATCGGTGGCATTGAACCGCTGATGAAAATGTTGTTGGAAGCAAAATTGCTGCACGGCGATTGCATGACCGTCACCGGCAAGACGGTGGCACAGAATCTGAAATCCGTGAAGCCGTATCCGGCTGATCAACAAATCATCAAGTCGTTGTCAGCACCGATTAAAAAAGACAGCCACTTGGTGGTCATGTACGGCAACCTCGCCCCAGATGGCGCCCTAGCCAAGATCAGCGGCAAAGAAGGCCTTGGTTTCATCGGCAAAGCACGAGTTTTTTCCAGTGAAGAAGAATGCCTCAAACGCATTCTGGACAAAACCGTCAAGTCCGGCGACGTACTCGTCATTCGCTACGAAGGCCCCAAGGGCGGCCCCGGCATGCGCGAAATGTTAGCACCAACCTCGGCCATCATGGGCCGTGGTCTGGGCAAAGAAGTCGCCTTGATTACCGACGGACGTTTCAGCGGTGGCACCCACGGTTTGGTGGTTGGTCACGTCACGCCCGAAGCCGCCGTCGGCGGCCCAATCGCCTTAGTCAAAGACGGCGACCTGATCACCATCGACGCAGTGAAGCACACCATCTCGGTTGACCTCAGCGCCAAAGAATTGGCCAAACGTCGTAAAGCCTGGAAGGCGCCGAAAGCTCGCTACACCCGTGGCGTGTTGGCGAAGTACGCGGCGCTGGTCACGTCAGCGAGTGAGGGGGCGGTTACGGATCGGCTGTAAAACAGCAGGTTTGGTGAGGCGATAGTTTGGCAGCGTCGGGTTCCGCGATTGGCGGGCCCGACGTCCTTTTTTTTCCGGCGGAGATAAGAGCAAAAGCGTATGAATTTCTATTTTATCTTCCTGAAAAGCCAGGATCAATAATAGTGCATGAATAAAATCATCACCGTTACGGTAGTTTTTCTGCTGGGGGTAATGAGCGGGATCGTGTTCCCCAGTTTATGGGAAAGAGTGACAAACTCTCAATCTGAGTATGTGACGGCTTCCGTAATTAGGAGCGTAGGGGAATTTATGGTAGAGAACAATCGGTGGCCGAAATCATGGGATGATCTTGGTATTCCCAATCAAGATGAGCATGTGCGAATAAATTTTTCTTTAGTCATATCGCGGGCCGACAGACTGGATGTGTTTAATGCTATTAATACGAAAAGCGGAAAGTGGTTAGCTTACCCTCATCGAGTTTCGGACATGGAAGCTCTCGGTAACAAAGCCATAAAGTTGGAGGGTAGGCAATAAAGGTTAGGGTTATCGGTGTAAGAATAGACACGCGTTTTCAACGCGCATTGAACCCACTGCAAAAGGCGTGCGGCCGCGAACGATGCCTGGGAACGCCAAGCCCCAGCTTGGCTCGGGTTGTTCCCTGGTGCTCAAGCGACCTGTCCGTGTACTCTGAAATTTTTCCTGCGGTCCTTTGGCCTGATATTTTCTCCTGCGTAATGTCCGCCACTTTTGGGGTGGAGGAATTCACCGTGATCGGCACGTTTCCGCCCCACTATGACGACCTCTCTGCGCATGTTACGCTTGCTGCGCCTGCTCTGCCGCATCGAAGGCTTTTCGCTGCTTCTGCTGCTGTTCGTGGCGATGCCGCTAAAATACCTGGCGGACCTGCCGCTGGCGGTGCGCTACGTCGGCATGGCGCACGGATTATTGTGGCTGGCGCTAGTAACGTTGCTGATCGCGCTCGCGTGGAAGCAGCGTTGGAGCCTCGGTCGCAGCGCAGCGGTGTTGATCTCGTCACTGCTGCCGTTCGGCTTCCTGCTGATAGACCGGCGAATGGCGGCGTGGCATCGTCAACCGGAGCCACTCGGCTGATCCATCAACTCCGGTATGGATGGCGGTCGGCTCCATGAAGATGTTTTTTTAGTTCTGCGCTGTTTCGTGTGAGTTCAATTTCATCGGGCAGGCAAAGAAGAAAATATCGAACAGGAGACGCGGAGACGCGGAGATTGGAGGAGGGGAAGATTCCTGCTGGAGAGAATGAGCATCTTCCTCCTCTTGCCTCCGCGTATCCGCGCCTCTTGTTCGATTTTCTTCCCGCTTTGATGAGCCCAAACGTAGATGATTTTAAAACAGGCATAAAGTTAACCGAGTTTGGACTTCATACAGGCCTCGTTGCTAATGACGCCCACCAGCAAAGTGCAGTTTCAGCAACGTCGCTATTTCTCCGGGCACACGATAGCTGCTAACTCTTCTAATCGCTGCCACGACGCGACCGAGCGGCCAATTCGCTTTGCTTCTTCTTCCACTTTGCTTTTGAGTCGGGGATGTAAGAGCCGTTCTCGAGTCCGTTCGGTTTCGGGAACCAGCCGAGCCAAACACTTCGCATCGAACAATGATTTGAGTTTCCCTAAATCCGTTTCGGCAAGACGTGCAAACAGAAACTCCAGGTCTAGCACATGGCGCGGCTGGAAAGACGCCTCATTACCTGTGCGTTCGAAATGCTGAAGCTTTTGCAGCAAAGCGCGAAGCTTCTCTGCGATCGCTTGGACAGGCGCGTACATTTGAAAGCGAATAGGAAATCCGTACGTGACGACTTCAAGTATTGTTAGGAGTTCACGATCAACGTACTCGTCAACGGCGATCTCGATTAAAAATTGCTTATTGTTCGTTCGCGTCGGATTTCTCCCGCCAAGATCTGCCGAGGCATCCAAGCGAAAAACGATAAGTTTTGGGAGTTGCGGGTACGGAGGAGATGTGCGATCAGACTCAAGCCGAATGGTGACACTGGCCGAATCAGCATAAAATTCATCGATGATTACTGCAATTTCACGGGTTACTTCCCCCGTCAGATTTTCTGGATCAAAGGATGAGCCTGCTTCAAGGAGGCTGAGATCGAGATCAGTGCTAACTCGACCGATGGGCTGACCCGTTGCCAAACGCAGTGCCGTGCCCCCTTTTACGACCAATTGCTCTTGGCATGCCGGTACGCGCGACATTGCTGCCAAAACAGCACGCAAGCCAAATGCGATCAAGGCATCTGGAGTTCCGCATCGTTCCTCTTTTGCGATCGCTGACACAGCGTCCCGCACCTTTGGCTTATCGCTCTGACTGCGCTTACTCATCATCGCCCGGTAGCGCAATTGAGGGATAGGACCGTTTCAGCCAACTTTTGAATGCGGTTTTCATGGAGGCCCAAGATGAGTCTCGGAGGACGCTATCAATCTCATGGCCCACTGCGGATGCAGGCAGTTGATTCGCGGTGAGGTATTGCTCCCACGCGTCATTTACGCGGTCTTCGCCGCCGGCCAGATCAGGCCGGACCCAGCAATCTATTAGTGTACGAATTGGGCTCGTGCACGGAACGCGCACTCCCTGGTAAAGCACAGGCACTCTTTGATATGCCCTGAGAAAATTTGGGGATCTCTTAATCCGATAAACGATTCGCCCTTTCCACTCGCCCCATACGGTGGGTTTTTTGGTCGTTCTTACGAATGGTTTATCAGGGGGTAAATTAGGAGGCCTAACGGTTTGATCGATAATGAACACATAGATCGCCTGCTGAACCAGTTCTGTCATCTCCTGAAATGCGAGCGCGCTACCATAACCATAAATCAGTCGACCAAGCCGATAATCCCCTGAGCTCATGGCTTGCAAAAGGGCGATCGAATCGATGGCAGCTTCGTTCGGCGCAATGGGGGCCACTGCGGTGACAATGAATCCGGAACCCAACGTATTTTCAACCTCAGTAAGCCATCCCAGATGGAGCCATTCCCTTGCTGCCATCTTTGCCGTCGCCGGAGTTACCTGAGCTCGTCTCGCTAATTGCTCGATCGTCCAAACGTATTCGCCATCAGCGATCATTCCCGTGAGCGCATCGACTAAGCGCAATGCGCGTGCATCCGAGTTTTCTTTCGCTGTCATGGATTTATATCCCTAAGGTACAGTTACTGTACCTATTTGAATCTGGTAAAAAGTCAACAAGGACAGAGTTTTTCTTATTGCAATATCTCGAATGAATTGTACTTACCTCAGTAACTGAAGTTTGGTGATGGCGGGGGGATCAAACGTAAACAAACAACCTTTTAACTTTTCAAAAATCAGGACAGGCAGGGCGAAGCCCTCGAAACAACGAACTCAATTATCAAAGCCCGCCCGCGCCTTCAGCAGTCCGTATAAATCTCCCTGAACCTTCGCGCTTAAATCAATTCGATTCACGAGAAGCCGACCCTTCTGCGGGATCACCCACGCAATTGAGCCGTCCGTCAAATTGACCAGATCATAGGTGGTTGGCAATTCGAGGTCCGCGTAGGTCCTGTCCATAAAGATCTGATTCAAATCTGGAGACATCAGCATGAAGCGCAGGCGGGTCGTAGCGCCCGTGCATTCTTCCCAGGCGACCAAGACGTGCTGTTCGTAGCGGGCAATTCTTGGGAAGGTGGCCTTCTGATTGGGTTGGTACTGCGTCAGCCATTTGCTCGTCACCACCACTCCGTTGGCATCGATCAAGGTGATGCCGACATCCTGCGATTTTCGCTCATTGGAAGAAGCGAACGACACGGCGAAATGTTTGCCGCCATTCAGCTCGACCACACCTCCCGTTAGGCAATCGGTACGATTGTCTCCGCCTTTTCCCG
>JANMYZ010000514.1:0-4093 GCA_031382605.1 Planctomycetota bacterium
GTCATGGCGACCTCGCAAATGAAGGATGGGCGGGGACCGTAACAACTCCCCCTCACTTGATCTATACGCAGGTCCGCCCGGGCGGCATGCGAGTGACGAATGGGGGGACCGATTGAGGACTTTTGAGGGACCACGCCTTCAGGCTACAGACGCTACAGACTACAGGGACGTCGTCTGCGAAACCTGTGGTCCGTAACCTGTAGCCGGTGGTCCCGCTCATCCCCTCTCATCGAAAGTCGGCATGTGCCGCCCACTGTGGCACCCGATCATCAGAACCGTACAGACGATCACCCTACTGCTGCATTGCAGCCCGTAATACGGTTGGTAGGAGGTGTCCCCAAAGCAAGGACGCTCATGGAAGTCATCTTCTTATTCATGGAATCAAACCCACTGAGCTCGTCAGTTTTAGGCGGGGCGCTGCTGCTACTCGTCCTGATGGTTGGCATAGTGATCGGTCGCTCTCGTTCACCACAATCGGTGCCGAGCAACGTGACTGAAGCTGGGCAAATGGATGTATTTGCGCGGGTCTTCCTTGGCATTTTTATTCTGGTGAGCGGTCTCATCCTTTCCTTGCTGCTCATCTTCATTTGGCCACCAGATGGCCCACTGGCAGATCAAAGACCTTTTGTTTTCGACAGCACTTTCGGCAGCTTCACCCTCGAACGTGCGCAACAGATGTGGCTGATCGCGGGGATTTCCGGCATGCTCGGCGCCTTCCTGCATGCCTGCGTTTCTTTCGCAGATTTCGTCGGCAATCGCCGCTTGGTCAGCAGTTGGGGCTGGTGGTATCTGATGCGCGGGCCGGTTGGCGCGGCACTCGGCATGTTATTTTATGCCAGCTTACGCAGTAGCACGATGCAGATCGCCGGCATCGAACACCTTAATCCCTACACCGTCGTTTCACTCTGCGGCTTGGCTGGATTATCATCGAAACAAGCGATCAACTTTCTGCAGGAACGTTTTAGCAAGTTGCTGGCGAGTGCGCCGACTGGCACCAAAGATACTTTGGGAGGGCTGCTCAACATCACCGCCATCGACCCGCAGCGTCTGCGCACGAAACAAGCGAGCCGCCTTGCCATCACGGCCGCTGGAATTAATTCCGGCACGCAGCCCTACCTCAATAATGTACGCCTGCGCACCATGGAACCCGATCGCATTGCCCAGGGAGTATTAGTCGCGGAAATCGATCCCGATCAGATTCCCACGCGCGGCACTTATGATTTGGTCCTGCGCAATGCCGATGGTTCCGTAAGTTCCGCTGCCAAAGTGAAAATTGAGGATGGGCCGGGGTCGGGGCCGCCACCGCCAGCGTATGGTGATCTGCGCACGTTGTCGGCTGCCGATGCCGCGAAAGCACTGCTTGACTGCGACGGGCGTGGCATGGCGACAATGGTCGTTGTACACGATTCCGGCGTCGCCCCACATGCTGGCGACAAGAGCCTTGAGGACGTGCGTCAAGCGGTCCTCGGGACGACCAATGTCTTGATTCGCTCGGTACCATTAGACGCCACCATTTTCACCAAACGCACCACCGACCAACTCTCCATTAGCACCAGCGGCAAAGATCTCTTGAACAACGCCGCTGCCTGTGATGGCTATGTGATGGTGATCGATCGCGGAGGTGACTTGGTCAAGGTATTTACTCCGACCACACTCAATTTCATGGATGTCCGCAAAGCCCTGGAACAGGCGGTGGCGCCATGAATCTGCGTCTCGGATTGTTGAGCTTGGCGATGATCAGCGCCAGCGCTGCCGAAACCGAATCACTCGATGAGGTTTTCACGCTGAAATTGCACCGCCCAGGTGAAGGTGCTCCGCTTCCCATTGCGGCAACCCGGCAACTTGCCAGTGCGTTGGATTATCGCGGCAAGGTCGAACTCGATATTGATCGCAAGCGACTGAATGGCTTAGTCAAATCGGTGCGCCGTGACGAAGCCGAACTGACATCACTGCATCCACAAACATTGATCACGTTGCTCTCGGCGGCTACGGCGTACGTCGATGCGTTGGGTGATGAGCAGAAAGAAAAGCTCGCTCATGCGTATCAACGGCCAACCGTGGCAACCAACAGCCTTCCTGCCGTGCAAAGAACCGTTGAGAATAACGCTGCTGTAGAGCTTGCCCTAAGAACACTCGATGAAATTCGCGAACGCGAATTCAAACGGACAGGCAAAGAAAAAAAGCCACTCACTGCCATAGAAACCAAAGCGGCTGAATCCGACGCCAAATTGAAAGTTATGGCCGAAACTATTATTGAGGGAAATGCAAAAATCAGACTCGGCAATCGCGGTGTCGCTTTCATCGCTTTAATGAAAGCCATCAACGAGCATCTTGCTGCGACCAACATGGACGCCGTCGGACGCAAAGCCTTCATGCAGCGCATCACCGGCGGCGAGACCTTCATCAAACTCAGCGAAGTTCGCACCTTGGTCGACGAAGGCATTCGCCAATGGGAAGCGGATGTCGGCGCTCGCCGTGAGGAACTCGCCAAACGCGCTTTATCCTTGGAAATTCAGGCCGATCTGGCAGAGCCAACCCGTGGCGGCGGCACGCGTATTGAAGTCCTTGGTTACACCACGCTTGCTGACGGCAACCGTGCGCAAGTGGCGCGCCAGGAATTCCCCGATGAAAAGACCGAGCAACAGATTGAAATGGTTCAGCAGACCAAAAAAGACCTTGAGAGCGAACTTAAAAAAGCCAAGATTTCAGCGGAGCATATCACGTCGCTTCACGAACAGACTCAGGCCCAGGCGCGTGTGACGGCGGACCTGATCACTACCGAGGTCCTCGCCCTGGCTCCGGCCATGAAAGACCTAGCACGACTTCAAGGTGTGCTGTCACGCCACGCTGAAGCGGCCACGTCGAAAACCATTCTCAATGCGCGAGCGGTGATCGATCCGCTGATGTCCGCGCTAACGGTGATCGAAAGTAATGTCGCCTCGTTGAAGAAACGTATTGCCACCAACGAGATCAACCCCGCCGACATCGGCACACTCGCGACTGAGGCGCGCAAGCTTGAAGAGGCGATCATCTCCGCCACGACCGCACTGAAAGAATGGCCAGCACAACAAACGCTGATCGCGGAAAACCAAGTTGGTGCTGAGGTAAAAACCGCCGCACAAGCAGCGAACATCGTCATCGCTAAATTATCCGGACAGCTACCGAAGATCCACTCACCGATGACTCAGCTAGCCGGATTGCTGGACAACAGCGACACCCTGACTCAAGCCGCCGCGTTTGGCGAACGTCTGCCAAAATTAACCCCGCAACCAACGCCACAACCTGCGTCTGCGGCGCTTGATGGGCTGGTGAATCTGGATGGCAGCGGCGCCACACCTGGGCAAGTCTTACGACTGCGTTGGTTTCTGACGCGCGCTGATGGCGACAAAAAAGGCCTGCCCAGTGGCGGCGCCGCGATGGAGGTGGACAAACTCGGCTGGAGCAGCCACCCCTCTGCGCACTTGCTGCTCGCCAACCGCAATGGCGATGGACAAAACTATCTCCTCGCGCCCGCGTTATCGCAGACCTGGAATTACCATCCCGATGGCGTCGATGGTCAAGCGAAACCAAGTTCCTTCGAACAGGGCTGGCGCTTCCTTGATCCAGGAATTGGTGTCGCCGTCGTCGCCCTGCCCGTAGAAGACAAAATCGAACTCGGCATCGCTGCCCAAATATCGATCTTCAACGGTTTCATCAGCGGCGGCTACGGCTTCGATGTCCAGACTGATCATAATCGCACGTTTTGGTTTATCGGTTTAGATCTAGTGAAATCCTTCAGCTCGCTCACTCCCTGAGCCATGACTGCCAGCGACCCCGGCGCAGCATTCCATGACCTCGCCAAAGCCGTGTCAGAGCGCGTGTGCGTGCCATTTTTGGGTGCCGGGATTTCACTCGGTGCCACTTGGCCGACGAAAAATGAGGCTCTGCGGCGTTTCGTGTGGGTCCTTTCTCAATCTTTGGGACTCATCGAAGCGGGGAAAATCGAACAGGAGGCGCGGAGACGCGGAGGCAAGAGGAGGAAAACACTCATTCTTTCCGGCAAGTATCTCACCCTCCTCCGATCTCTGCGTCTCCGCGCCTCCCGTTCGTTGTT